>NZ_JBEPEQ010000033.1:0-50020 GCF_040300925.1 Micromonospora sp. NPDC000207 | reverse complement strand
CCCCTCCCACCCCCCACCCCCCACCCCCGCCCTCCCGCGCGGACGTCCGCGTTGATCAAGGGATTTGCGTCATCTCCGGGCTGTCCGGTGACGCAAATCCCTTGATCAACGCGCCTTGGGCGCAGGTCGGCAGATCGTTCGGATGTGGAGAGCTGATTCCGGCAGCGTTCGGGCTGACCGGCTTCTACTGGCCGGCACTGCTGCAGGGCGGCAACGGACCACGTGACGCCGGCGGGCTGGGCGGGGTGATTCAGGCGGCTGGCGGGTGATGCAGGCGGCCCAGCGGGGTGATGTGGGGCATCAACTGTGGAGCTGGTCCCACGAACGGGGCGGTGTCGGATTCGCTGGATGTTGGCCTCGGGCCGGTCCTGTTGGACGGGGTTTGCTTCGGAAGCGCTGGATGTTTGCCTTGGGCCGGTCCTACGGATGGGGCAGCTCCACAGTCAATCCGACCGACGTCCCCGGCTGGCATCCCGGTAGCTGAACCGGGTGACATTCTCGACTGGCACCAGGGCAACTTGCCGGTGGGCCGGGCGGCCGGGGGCTGCTCGGCGTCGGGGAGGGGGAGGTCGCAGGGGGTGATCTCCTGAGCCGCTGCGAGTCGCCGCCGGGCGCGGCAGGATGGAGTGCGTGACGACTCCAGAGGCAGTGGGCTACCGGATCGAACGCGACTCGATGGGTGAGGTGGAGGTGCCCGCCGACGCGCTGTGGCGGGCGCAGACGCAGCGGGCGGTGCAGAACTTCCCCATCTCCGGGCGGGGCATCGAACCGGCCCAGATCCGGGCGTTGGCCCAGATCAAGGGGGCGGCAGCCGAGGTCAACGGAGAGCTGGGGGTGATCGACGCGGACGTGGCGGCGGCGATCGCCACCGCGGCTGCGCACGTGGCCGACGGGGGGTACGACGACCAGTTCCCTGTCGACGTGTTCCAGACCGGGTCGGGGACCTCGTCGAACATGAACACCAACGAGGTGGTCGCCACCCTCGCCGGTCGGGAACTGGGCCGGGACGTGCACCCCAACGACGACGTCAACGCCTCCCAGTCGAGCAACGACGTGTTCCCCTCCTCGATCCACCTGGCCGCCACCGAGGCGGTGACCAGGGACCTGTTGCCGGCCCTGGTCCACCTGGCCGAGGCGTTGGAGGCGAAGGCGGCGGAGTTCGAGACGGTGGTGAAGGCCGGGCGGACCCATCTGATGGACGCCACCCCGGTCACCCTCGGCCAGGAGTTCGGTGGGTACGCCGCCCAGGTCCGGTACGGCATCGAACGGCTGGAGTCGGCCCTGCCCCGGTTGGCGGAGCTGCCGTTGGGCGGCACCGCCGTCGGCACCGGCATCAACACTCCGCTGGGCTTCGCCGCGGCGGTGATCGAGAAGCTTCGCGCCTCGACCGGCCTGCCGGTCACCGAGGCCCGTAACCACTTCGAGGCCCAGGGTGCCCGGGATGCGCTGGTGGAGACCTCCGGGCAGCTGCGTACCGTGGCGGTGGGTCTCTACAAGGTCGCCAACGACATCAGGTGGATGGGCTCCGGTCCCCGCGCCGGCCTGAGGGAGCTGCGGATCCCGGACCTCCAGCCGGGCTCCTCGATCATGCCGGGCAAGGTGAACCCGGTGGTCTGCGAGGCGGTCCGGCAGGTCAGCGCCCAGGTGGTAGGCAACGACGCCACGATCGCCTTCGCCGGGTCCCAGGGCGACTTCGAGCTGAACGTGATGCTGCCGGTGATGGCCCGCAACATCCTGGAGTCGATTCGGCTGCTCTCGGCCGCCGGCCGGTTGCTCGCCGACCGGTGCGTGGTCGATCTGGTCGCGGACGTCGAGGTCTGTCTTGCGTACGCCGAGGGGTCGCCCTCGATCGTCACCCCCCTCAACCGGCACCTCGGGTACGACGAGGCGGCCTCGATCGCCAAGGAGGCGCTGGCCAAGCAGGTCTCCATCCGCGAGGTGGTCGTCTCCCGTGGTCACCTGCGCAACGGGAAACTCACCGACGAGCAGCTCGACGAGGCGCTGGACCTGCTCCGGATGACCCACCCCTGATCCGTTTCGGACCGTTCGGGGCGGCCCAGCCGGCAGGTCGGGCCGCCGCGGCCCGGTGGTGGAGCAGCGGTACCGTGCCCCGTCAGCCCTTCTCGGAGGCGGCCTTGCGGGCCCGGTAGGCGCTGACCGCCGCCCGGTTGCCACACCCTGCGTCGCAGAACCGTCGGGACCGGTTGCGGGACAGGTCGACCAGGACGTTGTCGCACTCCGGGTGGGCGCACCTGCGCAGACGGGTCAACTCGCCGCTGCGGACCACGTCGGCCAGGGCCATCGCGGCCTCGACCGCCATCCGTCGGGCCAACGGCGCGTCGCGGGGCACGGCGTGCAGGTGGTACGGCTCGTCGTCGTGCCGGATGAGCTGCGGCAGCGCCTTCGTCTCCCGGAGGAGCCCGTTGACGACGGCGACCGTCTCGTCCTCGTCGGCGTACCAGACGCGACGCAACTGGGGACGCAGTTCGCGTACGGCGCGCAACTCCGCCTCGGTCCGGTCGTGTCGACCGGTGAAGCCCTGCGCCGTGACGAAGGCGGCCAACGTGGTGACGTCGGGTAGCCCCTCGCTTCGGCCGGCAGTGTTGACCAGGGCGGCGGCGGTGACCAGCGCGCACTCTGTGTCATGGGCGAACAGCAACTTGACTCCCGTCGTGGGGGACACCTAGCGTCATCGCCGAATCGTAGATCGCTCATGACGGCTCGCCGAGTCGAGGAGATTCGATGCATTCCCGTCCGGTAGTCGGTCTCGGTCTCGTCCTGGTGCTGCTCTCCGCCCTGACCTTCGCCACCTCCCCCATTTTCGCCCGGTCTCTGATCGACGCCGGATGGTCGCCCGAGGCGGCGGTGATCGCCCGGGTAAGCGTCGGCGCCCTGGTGCTCGCCGTGCCGTCGGCGATCGCGTTGCGCGGTCGGTGGTCGGTGTTGCGTCGCAACCTCGCCGCCATCGGACTCTTCGGGGTGCTCGGGGTGGCGACGGCGCAGGTCTGCTTCTTCTATGCGATCCGGTACCTGCCGATCGGGGTGGCCCTGCTGGTGGAGCACCTCGCCGTCGTCCCGGTGGTCCTCTGGATGTGGCTGGCGTACGGTCAGCGTCCACGTCGTCTGACGGTGGCCGGCGCGGTGGTGGCCGTGCTCGGCCTGGTGTTCGTCCTGGACCTGACCGGCGCGACCCGGATGGACCCGGTCGGGGTGCTCTGGGCGTTGGCGGCGGCGGTGGGCCTGGCCGGCTACTTCGTGCTCTCCGAACGGATCGACGGCGAACTGCCGGCGGTGGCCCTGGCCACCGGTGGAATGGCTGTCGCGGCCGTCGTGCTGGGGCTGCTCGGGGCCATCGGGTTGGTGCCGTTGAACGTCAACTTCGGCGAGGTCTCCTTCCTCGGGCAGCCGACCAGTTGGCTGGTGCCGGTCGCCGGGTTGTCGCTGGTCACGGCGGTGGTGTCGTACCTCACCGGGATCGCCGGCACCCGGATCCTCGGTGCCCGACTGGCCTCCTTCGTCGGGCTGATCGAGGTGGTGTTCGCGGTTCTCATCGCCTGGCTGGTCCTCGCCGAGCTGCCCACTCTCGTCCAGCTCTTCGGTGGTGTCCTGATCGTCGGCGGGGTGGTCCTGGTCCGGTTGGACGAGCTGCGGGGCGTACCGACCGTCGGCGGGGTCGACCTTCCGTCGCCGGAGAAGGCGACCACCCGCAGCGGGCCCTGACCGTCGTCGGGGCTGTTCGGCCCCGGGTGGCACCCTTGCCTGCATGCTGACCCACATCGTGTTCGACGCCGACGAGACCCTGCTCGACCTGCGCTCGGCGGTCACCGGGGGGCTGGAAGCCGTACTGGGTCGGATGCGGCAGCTCGACCCGGCGGCGGCCGAGGTGACCCTGGGGGACCTGGAGTCGGACTGGGATGCGGTCTTCGACGGGATGAGCGCCGCCCCGGTCGCCGAGATCAGGCGGGCCGCGCTGACCCGGTCCGTGGCCCGGGCCGGACTCGACGAACACCTCGACGCGATCGCGGACCTCTTCTTCGAGCGACGCTACGCGCTCACCCGTCCGTTCCCGGACGTGCTGCCCGCCCTGGCCACCCTGCGACGGCACCACACGCTCGGCTTCGCCACCAACGGCAACAGCCGGGCAGAGCGGTGCGGCCTGGCGGGTGAGTTCGCGTTCGAGGTGTACGCCCACGAGGACGGCCTGCCGAAGAAGCCCGCCCCGGAGTTCTTCGGGGCCGTCGTGGCGGCGGCCGGGGTCGCGCCGGACCGGATCGTGCACGTCGGTGACTCACCCGCCCACGACGTCGTCGCCGCCCGACGGGCCGGCCACCGCGCGGTCTGGCTGAACCGGGCGGGCCTGCCCCGCCCGGCCGACCTGCCCGCCGACGCCGAGATCGCCACCGTCACCGAACTGGCGGCGGTCGTCGCCGAACTGTCGGCCGGTTAGCCGGGGACGCCGCCGGTCACCGGTCCAGCCCCGCCCGGTCAACGCGGCGCGGACCTCCTGCACCAGCGCCGGAAACTCCCGCTGCGACCGACGGGCGGTCACGGGCAGGACCAACCACCCCGCGCGGGAGAGGTGATCGTCGCCGGGGTCGCCCCGGCCCGACAGCGGGTTCCCCGATGTGGCGTACCGGATGGCGACCCGGAACTCGGGCCAGGCCAGGTGCGCCGACACGGCGAGGCCGGACGGCAGCTCGACGGGGTGCCGGGACACCGGCCGGGGCAGTCCGGTCAGGGTCAGCCGGACCCGCAGGTGTGACTCCGTCGGGGACCGGGCGGTCGGGTCGGCCAGACCGAAGACCCAGCGGGCCCGCCGTCCGCCAGGCCGGTCGCCGTTGCGCCGCAGCAGGGCGTCGAGCGCGTCCGGCGTGGTGAGCCCGCGTCGCAGCAGGGAGTCGACGACACCGACGGCGAGCACCGGTTCGAGCCACACCGCCGTCTCCCAGGCCGCCTGGGTCGGATCCGTGCGGGGCGGGCCGTCCCCCCGCTCCGGCGGGCACCCCACCGGTGGCGACGGGTGGGGGTACGAGCAGGAGTGCACCCGGAGTCCCTGCTGGCGGCGGATTCCGGCCCGGGGCGGGACGAGGACGTGGACGTCGTCGCCGAAGCCGGCGGCGTGCTCCACCCCGTGCAGGTAGGCCGCCGAGGGGCCGGCGACGGCCGCGCCCGCTGGTAGTTGGAGGGCGACCGCCCGGCAGGCGAGACGGTGGTCCTGCGGCAGGCGGGAGTCGGCGTACACGTCGCGGCGCAGTCGCACCCACTCCGTTCCCCGGAGCCGGTACGCGGTGAGCAGACCGCGGCGGACCACGTCCGACCCACGGAACACCTGCCAGGCGAGTTCCTTCGGTCGATCGGTGTGCAGTGGCATACCGGCAGCCTGCCGCTCGTGACCCGCCGTCGGACACCCCTGTGGACAACCGGCGCTCCACCCGTCACCCGCCCCTGTGGACAACCCCTGATCGACAGCCGGAGTGTGGTATCAGGCGAGGGCGGCGGCGATGGTGGTGGCGGCGGCGCACACCTGCCTACCCACCTCGTCGACGTCGAGCGGGGCCAGGGCCACCACCCCCACGCTGGCCTCCAACCCGGGGACCCCGAGGACCGGCGCGGCCACCCCGTACGCACCGGCCTGCAACTCCCCGGCGGTGGTGACCGGCCCGGCGAGGCCGTCCCGCCCGGCGAGGATGGCCTGCCCGGCGGCACCACGGTCCAGCGGGTGCCGGACGCCGGCCCGGTACGCCACGTGGAACGTCGTCCAACTCGGTTCCACCACGGCGAGGGCCACTCCCTCGCCCCCCTCGACGACCGTCAGGTGGGCGGTGGCACCGGACTGCTCGGCGAGGCGGCGCAGGGCGGGCAGGGCCCCCTCGGCGAGCAACGGCTGGGCGCGGCGGGCCAGGTGCAGCAGCCCCGCCCCCAGGCGCAGCCGACCCTCGGTGTCGCGTCGCAGCAGGCCGTAGCCGGTGAGCGGGCCGACCAGCCGGTACACGACGGCCCGACCGACGCCGAGCCGGTTCGCCGCCTCGGTGACCGTCAGCCCGCCGGGGGCGTCGGCGACCAGATGCAGCAGTCGAAGCCCCCGGTCCAGCGTCTGAGCCGATTCGCCACCGACCGGGGAGAGGGTCGGATCCACTCCAGGAGCGTACGACCCGGTTCCGGGAACACTGGCCAAGTCACCGACAGCTACCCTTGTGCGGTGACACTGCGCCTGTACGACACAGCGACCCGAACGGTCCGGGACTTCGTTCCCCGGCAAGCCGGCAGGGTGAGCGTCTACCTGTGTGGTCTCACCCTACAGGCGGCACCGCACATCGGGCACCTCCGCTCCGGCGTCAACTACGACGTGCTCCGCCGGTGGTTGCAGGCCAAAGGCCTGGAGGTGACCTTCATCCGCAACGTCACCGACATCGACGACAAGATTCTGGTCAAGGCGCAGGAACAGGGTCGCCCGTTCTGGTCGATCGCGTACGCCAACGAGCAGATCCTCGCCGAGGCGTACCGGTCACTCAACGTGTTGCCGCCGACCTACGAGCCCCGGGCCACCGGACACGTCCCGGAGATGCACGAGCTGATCGCCCGGCTGATCGACGAGGGGCACGCCTACCCGGCCACCGACGGCTCCGGGGACGTCTACTTCGACGTCGCCTCCTGGCCGGCGTACGGTGCGCTCTCCGGTCAGTCCCCGGCGGACATGCAGTCCGCAGGGGACGCCCCGGACCGGGGCAAGCGCGACCCCCGGGACTTCGCCCTGTGGAAGGGGGTCAAGCCGGGCGAGCCGACGGACGCCTACTGGCCGTCGCCGTGGGGGCGGGGTCGTCCGGGTTGGCACATCGAGTGCTCGGCGATGTGCTGGCGTTATCTCGGTCCGGAGTTCGACATCCACGGCGGTGGGCTCGACCTCACCTTCCCGCACCACGAGAACGAGATCGCCCAGTCCCAGGCGGCCGGGTTTCCGTTCGCCAGGTACTGGGTCCACCACGGGCTGCTCAGCCTGGACGGGGCCAAGATGGGCAAGTCGGCAGGCAACGCCCTCGACCTGGCCTACGTCGCCCGGCTCGGGGTCCGCCCGGTCGAGCTGCGGTACTACTTCGCCGCCGCCCACTACCGTTCCCGGATCGACTACACCGAGGACAACCTGCGCGACTGGGCTGCCGGTTACCGCCGCCTGGAGGGCTTCGTGCAGCGGGCCACCGAACGGGTCGGCGCGGGCGGACCCGGCGAGCTGCCGGACGGCTTCGTCGCCGCGATGGACGACGACCTCAACACCTCCGCCGCCCTCGCCGTTCTCCAGGAGTACGTCCGGGAGGGCAACAACGCCCTGGCCGTCGACGACGCTGTGACCGTACGCACCGCGCTGGCGGCGGTCCGGGGAATGCTGGATATCCTCGGGGTCGACCCCCTCGACCCGGTCTGGTGCGGTGGTGGCCGGACCGAGGATCTGCGCGACGTGGTGGACTCCCTCGTCGCGTTGGCCCTGGAGCAGCGCGCGCAGGCGCGGGGTCGCAGGGACTGGGCAGCTGCCGACGCGGTACGCGACCAGCTCAAGCAGGCCGGTGTGGTGGTCGAGGACACCCCGCAGGGACCGCGTTGGACTATTGGAGAGCAGGACTGATGGCCGGCAACTCAGAGCGCCGTGGCCGGCGACTGACAGCGAAGAAGGGCGCCGCCAAGGGCTCCGGTGGCAAGAACCGGGACTCCCTGGCCGGGCGGGGGCGTACGCTGCCCGCCGACGAGCGTCCCTGGCACAAGGGTTACTCGGGCACCGAGCAGCTTCCCCAGCGCACCGCCTGGAAGCAGGACAAGGAGCGGCGGGCCGCCGCCGAGGAGGGGCGGGCCCCGAAGGTCGGGCAGCCCGGCACCAAGGACACCACCTGGGGCAAGGGCAGCCGGGCCGGGGTTCCGTTCAAGCCCGGCCGGAGCAGGGCTCCCGCCGGTCGGGGCGGTGCGGGGCGCAGTGGCCCCCGGGTCGCACCGGGACGTAAGTCCAACCCGGCCAAGGACACCCCGGAGCTGCTGGTCGGCCGGAACCCGGTACTGGAGGCGCTGCGCGCCCAGGTGCCGGCGACGGCTCTGTACATCGCGCTCGGCATCGACATCGACGACCGGGTCAACGAGAGCGTCCGGACGGCTGCCGACCGGGGTATCGCCCTGCTGGAGATCAGCCGGGCCGAACTGGACCGGATGACCGGTGGCGTGCTGCACCAGGGCATCGGGTTGCAGGTGCCCCCGTTCGCGTACGAGGACTTCCAGGACCTGATGACCGCCGCGCTGGAGCAGACCGCTCCGCTGTTGGTGGCTCTGGACGGGGTGACCGATCCGCGTAACCTCGGCGCGGTGATCCGTTCGGCCGCCGCCTTCGGCGCGCAGGGGGTGTTCGTGCCCGAGCGGCGGGCCGCCGGGATCACCGCGACGGCCTGGCGGACCAGTGCCGGTGCGGCGGCCAGGGTGCCGGTCGCCCAGGTCACCAACCTGACCCGGTCGCTGAAGGCCTGCCAGAATGCGGGCTTCATGGTCGTCGGGCTGGACGCCGACGGCGACACCGACCTCTACGACCTGGAGGCGGCGGTGGGTCCGCTGGTGGTGGTGGTCGGCTCGGAGGGGCGTGGGCTGTCCCGTCTGGTGGGGGAGACCTGCGACCTGACGGTGAGCATCCCGATGGTCTCGGAGGTGGAGTCGCTCAACGCCAGCGTCGCCGCCGCTGTCACCCTGGCCGAGGTGGCCCGCCGCCGCGCGAGCGCCTGACCGGCGGCTCCCCGGGGGCTGGGGCCGTGGGGGGACCGGAGCCGGTCACCGCAGACAGAACGAGAAGGGGTGGTACGCCGTCAGGCGTACCACCCCTTCTTCGTCGGTGCTGATCCGTCGGTGCTGATCAGATCCGGTGGCCGGTGGCGGCGTTGAAGACGTGGCTACGTCCGGTGCGCGGCTTGACGAACACGGTGTCGCCCATGTTCGGCATGGACCGGCGGTCGGTCCGCACCACGAACCGCTCGTTGGAGCCGTCCAGGGCGGCGTGGCCGTAGATGTTGGCGTCCGAGCCGAGGTCCTCGACCAGCTCGACGACGACCGGCAGGCCACCCTCGGTCGGGCTGACCAGGTCGCAGTCCTCGGGGCGGAAGCCCACGGTCACCTTGTCGTTGCCACCCTCGGAGCGGGCCGCCGCGACCTGCTCCCGGTTGAGCGGGACCAGCATGTCGGCGAAGGAGGCACCCTGGTCACCGAGCGCGACGGTCTTGATGTTCATGGCGGGGGAGCCCATGAACCCGGCGACGAAGACGTTGGCCGGGGTGTCGTAGAGCGCCCGGGGGGTGTCGACCTGCTGGAGGACACCGTCGAGCATGACGGCGACCCGGTGACCCATGGTCATGGCCTCGACCTGGTCGTGGGTGACGTAGACGGTGGTGACGCCGAGGTTGGCCTGCAGCGACGCGATCTGGGTACGGGTCTGGACCCGCAGCTTGGCGTCGAGGTTCGACAGCGGCTCGTCCATGAGGAAGACCTGCGGCTCGCGGACGATGGCCCGGCCCATCGCGACCCGCTGACGCTGACCACCGGAGAGCGCCTTCGGCTTGCGGCCGAGGTACTCGTCCAGCTGGAGGAGCTTCGCGGCTTCCTTCACCCGGCGGTCGATCTCCGCCTTCGGGGTCTTGCGCAGCTTGAGCGCGAACGCCATGTTCTCGTACACCGACATGTGCGGGTAGAGGGCGTAGTTCTGGAACACCATCGCGATGTCCCGCGCCTTCGGCGGCAGGTGGGTGACGTCGCGGTCGTCGATGTAGATGGCGCCGTCGTCGACGTCCTCCAGCCCGGCGAGCATCCGCAGGCTGGTGGACTTGCCGCAGCCGGAGGGGCCGACCAGGACGAGGAACTCCCCGTCGCCGATCTGGAGGTCGAGCTGGTTGACGGCGGGCCGCTCGGTGCCCGGGTAGATCCGGGACGACTTGGCGTAGGTGACCGTAGCCATGAAGTGACGCTTCCTCTCACCGGCAGGAACGTGCCGGACGATCCGAGTAAGGGAGCGACCGGCACGTTTCCGCGCCGGCCCACGGGCGACACCGGGGTGTCGTCCGTGTCACTGAACCGTAAACGCCTTTCACGTTCCTGCCAAGGTGGGACGTCCACCGACGGGATACACCGGTAGGGCATATCGGACACTCGGGCACGGCCAGGCATCAATCGTCACCGACGATTGCAGCGTTGGCGGACCGCTATCCGTTACGCCGGGTCAAGAAGACGACGTTTCCGGTGGTGGGAGGGCCTGGGAGGCGGGATATCGAGACGCCAGTCGCTATGCTGACGGGCGAACGATCGGCTGAGGCTCGCGCCTGCGCCGATCGGGCCCCTGTAGCTCAGCTGGCCAGAGCACCCGCCTTGTAAGCGGGATGTCGCCGGTTCGATCCCGGCCGGGGGCTCCACGGTGAAGGGGCGCCCCGTCGACGCGGGCGCCCACCCCCCGGCCCACCTGCGGGGGTGCCCGCCGGGCGGGTGGTCACGGAACACCCGGTGGGCCGCTGGGCTCCCGCCCGCCGACCCGGCTCCGCCGTCGGGTCGAGGTGGTCGGGCGGGCGTGGTGCAGGGGAGCGCTGAGCCGCTCGGCCATCCGTACCGTCAACTCGCTGTCGACGAGCGGCCTGTTGACCTCCCCGGCGACCGCCAGTGCCGGGGTGGAGACCGACCGCCAGATTCCGACGAGCCCGGCGCCGAGCCCGACCAGGGCCACCGCGCCCCGGGCGACAGGCGAACCGCTGGCCGCGACGGCGCTCACCCCGACCACGACGAGCAGGACGGCCAGCAGCGGCACCAGCACCGGGACGAAGATCCCCCGGACCGCCTCCACCACCAGCCGCCGGTCCCTGATGATCAGGTTTCGGGCGACGTGGGCCCAGTCGTCCTCGTCGAGCAGGTCCCGAGGGTGCAGGCTGCCGGTGAGGACGCTGCGCCAGCGTTCCCCCTGGTCCCGGAGTCCACCGGCGAGGCGGGCCAGGTCGGTCGCCGGGTCCGGACCGGCCGCCGCCGCCCGGACCGCCCGGGTCCAGGCGGCAAGCGACCGACGGACCACCCCGGCAGCGTACGGCGGCAGGACCGCACCCAGCTCCTCCAGCCAGCGGGAGATCTCCGCCTGCCGTTCGGTGAACCGGGGCAGCAGCGGATCCCGGTGGCAGTCACGGGCGGTGTCGGCGAGGGAACGGCCGAGCCGGTACGCCCGCCCGATCCGTGGATCGGTGGCCATCGTCCAGCCCAGCACGTCGAGGTTGAGCGCGTCGAGCAGGTGCAGGAGGTCCCCGGTCCAGTCTGCGGTCAGGGCGTCGTCGGCGTCGACCCGGCGGTGGGCGGCGCCGGTGTCCGGCAGCGGCCGAGGGCCGGTCGTCGCCGGCTGCCGGGTACCTGTCAGTCGGGCCAGCTCGGCGAGGGCCACGTCGACCCCGTCCAGGTACATCCGGAGCCGGTGCCGTACCGGCATCTCGGTGAAGTTGGAGAGCTTGCCGGGGTGGACCCCGGGGGCCGCGTCCGGGCCGGGAGGTGTCCGCGTACGCCGGTCCTGGGGTGTGGCGGCGGGGCAGCGTACCTGGTGGAAGGCGTCGGCGAGCCACCAGCCGAGCCGGAGCGCGACCACCGTGCCGGCCCGCTCGACGCCGGTCGGCCCGTGCTGGTCGTGCCGGTCGGCGGGGACCGGCACGACCTCCGTTGCGGGCGGACGCAGGGACACGCCGTTCGACCTCGATTCGTCCGCTGTCAGGGTGCGCTGTTCGCCCACACCCTAGGCCGGAACGAAGCCTCGAATCACCACAAGTCGACTATTGCGCCCCTCAGTGCTCACCGGGTGGCGAGGATGCCCCGGGGGCGGATGGAGCGGACCGGTTCCGCAGCCGCCCCCTCGGCCCGCAGGACGTGGTTGGCCGCGATGATGCCGGTCGCCGCCGACCGCTCCATCAGCGCGCTGGGAAAGTCCGTGGCGATGCCGTCCCCGGCCAGGTAGAGGCCGTCGGCGTCGGTTCGCACCCCCGGGCGGGTGGCGTGGCTGTTCGGAGTGAAGGCCGGTGCCTGCGCCTCCACCCGGGCCCGCAGCTCACGCACCCGCAGCCCGGCGAACTCCGGCCAGAGGACGCCCAGCTCCACCCGCATCCGCTCGGCCAGCTCCTCGGCCGCCACACCCGGGTCGCAGGCGTACGCGTGCAGCTCGACGACGCAACCGCCGGTGCGCTCGGCCCAGATCCTCGGCTCGTTCTCCAGCCGGTGGTAGAGGGTCACCGAATCCAGGGTCGGCTGCCGGGACACCCCGCTGAACACCGCCCGCCGCCGGGACACGTCCCCGTCCAGCCAGTACCGGGCCACCGCGTACGGCGGTCCCGGGGTGCCGAAGGCGGCCATCCGCTCCACCAGTCGCGGTGCCTCCCGGGACAGGTCCGGGGAGGCCCCGACCAGCGCGGCCAACGCCGGAGGATCCACAGCGAGCACCACGTGTCCGGCCGGGTACGCAGTGCCGTCCGCGGTCCGCACCCGCCACCGGTCACCGTCGCGGTGCACGGTCCTCGCGGCGGCCCCGGTGACCACCCGACCGCCGTGCCGTCCGACGTGCCGGGTCAGCGGGGCCCAGATCGCTGTGGCGTAGTCCTCGTCGGGGCAGTCGAAGGCCAACCCCTCCCCGTTGCCGAGCAGGTAGAAGTGGAACTGGGCGACCATCTCGGCGGCCGACATCTCGTGCTCGTGGTTGAAGAACGAGTGCGAGAAGACCTCGAAGAGCATCGCCCGGGCCCGGTCCGGCAGCTTCAGGGAGTCGAGCAGCTCGGCGGCGGTGGTCCCGTCGAGTTCGGCGTACGTGCGGACCGGATCGTAGGTGAGCAGCGGCAGGGCGGCGTCCCGGTCCATCTGCCGCAGGTCGGGCAGGCGGACGCTGGGGCTGCGGGCGAGCAGGGTGAGCAGGTTCAGTGGGGGCGCGGGCGGCAGCCTGCCGAACTCCTCGGTGGGCCACTGCTGCGACAGGATCGGATAACCGGGGATCGGCTTGAGGAACCCCAGCCCGGGGTCGATCCGACGCAGGATCGAACGCCAGTTGTAGTACTGCCGGAAGAACGCGTGGAAACCGTGCTCGACCATCTGCGTACCGTCGGCGAGCTGCTCCGGCCACGCGCCGAGGCGTCCGCCCAGGGTCGACGCGGCCTCCAGGACCGTCACCCGTACGCCCCGTTCGGCGAGCACCACCGCTGCGGACATGCCGGCGATCCCCCCGCCGACCACCACCACGTCGACCGGGTGCCGGACCCGTCGGGGGCCGCCCCCACCGGGGTCGACCCGATGCTGCCGTACCCCGATGAAACGCCCGATCCGCTGCGACAGCGCCATGTGCACCCTCTCGGCCCGATGAAGCCCCAGTCTGCCCCAGAACGTGCCTCCCGACGGGGACAGCACCGGCCGGACGCGCGGGGGCAGCAAAGCCGGACACGCGGGGGCAGCAAAGGCCGGACGCGCGGGGGCAGCAAAGGCCGGACGCGCGGGGCAGCACCGGCCGGACACGCGGGGTCGACCCGGCGGGGTCACCCGCAGCGGCGGGGGCGGTCGGAGGGTGGCCAGACGTACTCCAGGTCGGGTGGGGTGGTGTCGCCGAAGAACGGGCCGTAGTGGTCGGGGTCCTTGCGCAGCAGCGACGACCGGTGGCTGCGGTGCAGGTCGTCCCGGCCCAGCCAGGGCGGCAGCTCACCCGCCTCGGCCAGCTCGGCCTGTCCCCGGATCCGGACCGGACCGCAGGCCTCGGCGAAGTCGGTGGTCAGGGTGGTCGCGCAGGTGTCCGCCCGACCGGGGGCGCACCACACGGTGCACATGTCCAGGCCGTAGCGGACCAGCGCCTCCTCGTACCCGGCCCACATCTTCACCGCCGGGTGGTTGCGCCAGCCGTACCCGGGTCGGGTGAGGCCGCGCAGCACCTGGATGGCCTCCACCCGCTGCTTGCCCAGTCGCTTGACGTCAAGCACACGGGCGCTGGCCAGGAAGTCCGGGTACGGCAGGAACGTCTGCACGCCCCCTGCTCTACCCGTCCTCCGACCCGCCATGCGCGCCAGCACCCAGCCCACCGATCACCACGGCTGTGATCGACCGACTACGATCCGGTCCATGTCGGAGCCCTGGCGTGACATCGCCCGCCGCGCGGTCGGCTCCGGGTTGCGCCTGCGCGCCAACGGTGACCCCCGACCCCACTACGTCATCTGCGGCCAGGACGCGTTGGCGTACCACGTGGTGAAGGGGCTGCTCGACACCGAGCAACGGGCCGACACCGTACGGGTGACGGTGGTCGTGCCGCACCGGCGGCGCTCCGACGGCCCCGACGTCCGGTCGATCAGGGGCGTACGGGTGGTGAAGGCCGACCGGCTGGACGAGGCGACGTTCCGGCGGGTCGGGCTGGCGGGTGCGGAGGGGCTGGCCCTGCTGTCGCAGGACGACGTCGGCAACATCCACGCCGGGTACTGCGCCCAGGCCGTCGAGCCCCGACTGCGGCTGGTGCTGCGGATGTTCAACACCAGCCTGGCCAACGGCGTACGCCAGCTCTTCCCCGAGTCCGCGGTCCTCTCGGACGCCCAGATGGCGGCACCCGCCTTCGTGGCCGCCGCCCTGGGTGAGGTCGCCCCCACCTACTTCCGACACTGGGGCCGGACCCTGCACGTGGCCCGCCGCGCCGACGTACGCCCGGAGGACGTGGTGTGCGGGCTGGCCGACCTCTCCGATCCACAGGACGTCCGGATGCTGCCCACCGACGAGTCGACGGCGGACGTGGTGTTGGCGGAGGCGACCGGCCAGCCGGCCGGGACCGAGCTGGCGGCCCGCCGACTGGTCCGCGCCCGACGGCGGCGGCCGATCCTGACGACCCTCCGGGCGGTACGCAGCTTCGCCACCCGCAAGCTGGGCATCGCCACCCTCGTGGTGCTCGGCGTGATCGCGCTCCTGGGCTACCTGATCTCGCGGGCCGAGGAGGTCTCCCCGGCCGAGGCGCTCTACCTGACCCTGGTCACCACCCTCAGCGGCGCGGATCCGGACACCGAGAAGGACGCCGCCGCGCAGATCATGCAGGTGGTGCTCAACCTGGCCGGGCTGGCGTTGATCCCGCTGATCACCGCTGTGGTGGTGGACGGGATCGTCAACGCCCGACTCGCCCTGCACGCCGGACGCAACCAGGCGGAGCGCTCCGGTCACGTGGTGGTGGTCGGGCTCGGCAACGTGGGCACCCGGGTGATGGCCCAGCTGAACGACTTCGGCGTCGAGGTGGTGGCGATCGACAAGGACCCCCAGGCCCGGGGGGTCTCGCTGGCCCGTCGGCTCGGGATCCCGTTGGTCGAGGGGGACGCGGCGCGGGACGAGGTGCTGCGGGCCGCCTCGATCGAGACCTGTCAGGCCCTGGTGGTGGTCTCCACCGACGACGTGGCGAACCTCCAGGCGGCGCTGAACGCCCGGGCGGTGACCAACGAGTTGCGGGTGGTGCTGCGGCTCTACGACGACGACTTCGCCGAACGGATCTCCGGCGCGTTCGACATCGGGATCTCCCGCAGCGTCGCCTACCTAGCCGCCCCCTCGTTCACCGGTGCGCTGCTGAACCGGGCGGTCATCGCCACCATCCCGCTGGAACGGCACGTCCTGGTCGTCGCGGAGGTGCCGGTGACCGCCGGGTCGGCGCTCGACGGGGCCCCGCTCACCGAGGTCGGCCGACCCGACGGGGTACGCCTGATCGCGCACACCCCGGTCGGTCAGGTCGTCCAGTCCGCCGTGGACTGGACACCCGACGCGCGGATGGTGATCAACGCCGGTGACCGGCTGACTGTGGTCTCCCGGCGGGCGGGACTGAGTTGGCTGCTGCGGCAGACCTCCCCGCCCCCGCCGGCCCTGCCGTCCTCGTCGTCGGTCGTCCCCGAACCCCGCCCCGCCGACGACCCGTCCTGACCCGTCCGGCCTACGTGGGCACGGGGCATCCTCGGGAGACGGAGTGACAGTCACCGGCGGAGCGGGTTCAGGGCGTACCAGAGGGTGCCGAGGGCGAGCACGCCGAACCCGGCGAGGACGCTGACAGTAGGCAGTGTGACAGCCAGGACCAGGCACCCGACCAGCCCCGACACGGCCAACAGCCGCAGGGGGAGCCTCCGGTCGGGGTCGCGGCCGAGGGTCAGCGCCGCTGCGTTGGTGATCGCGTAGTAGACCAGCACGGTGCAGCTGCTGAAGCCGATCGCGTCCCGGACGTCACCGAACGCCACCACCACGACGAGGACAGCCGCCACCGCCAGTTCGGCCCGGTGCGGCACCCGGTGCCGGGGGTGTACGGCTGCGAGCGCCCCGGGCAGGTCCCGGCGGCGGGCCATCGCCAGCAGGGTCCGGGACACCCCGGCGAGCAGGGAGAGCAGCACCCCGGTCACCGCCACCGTCGCCCCGGCCCGGACCAGCCAGCTCAGTCCGGGTGCCCCGGAGACTGCGACGACCTCGGCCAGCGGGGCGGTGGCGGTGGCGAGCCGGTCGGTGCCGAGCACCCCGAGGGCCACCGCCGCCAGGGTCAGATAGATCGCCAGGACCACCCCGAGCGCCAGGGGCACCGCCCGGGGGATGGTCCGGGCGGGGTCCCGGACCTCCTCGCCGAGGGTGGCGATCCGGGCGTACCCGGCGAAGGCGAAGAAGAGCAGGCCGGCGGCGGTGAGCACGCCCCGCAGGCCGGTGCCGTCGAGGGTGCCGAGCCGGTCGACGGAGAAGTCCCCGCCGGTCACCCCGGTCACCGCCACTGTGGCGAGCACGACCAGGGTGAGCGCCACCAGGATCCGGGTCGCGACAGCCGTCCTGCCGATGCCGCGCAGGTTCACCCCGGTCACCGCCAGGACCGCCGCGACCGCCGCCGGTCGGGCCTGCTGCGGCCACAGGTACGCCCCGACGGTCAGCGCCATCGCCGCACAGCTCGCCGTCTTGCCGACGACGAACGCCCACCCGGCGAGGAACCCGGCGAACGGGTTGAGCCGTTCCCGCCCGTACACGTAGGTGCCGCCGGACTCGGGGTAGCGGGCGGCCAACCGGGCCGAACTCGTGGCGTTGCAGAAGGCGACGGCACCGGCGAGGGCCACCGCCACCAGCAGTCCCGTCGCCCCGGCCGAGGCGGCGGCGGGGGCGAACACCACGAAGACGCCCGCGCCGAGCATCGACCCCAACCCGACGACCACCGCATCGGGTACGCCCAGTCGCCGGGCCAGGTGCGTCACGGGGGAAGGTTACGGGGCGGATGTGAACGGACGATCGACGTCGCGTAACCGGCCGGGCAGCGGCAGGGTGTCCCAGGGCACCCGGTGCAGGATCCGGTCCAGCAGGAGGCCGACCAGGAGTCCGGCCACCGAGTCGGTCAACCAGTGCCACCCCAGGTAGGTGGTGGTGCACAGGACCACGACCGGGGGGACGATCCGGACGGCCAGGACTACCCGGTGCGGCAGCCCCCGCCCGTAGGTCCGCAGCACCGGGGCGAGCAGCAGCGCGAGGACGCCGTACCAGACGATGGCGTTGGCCACGTGTCCCGACGGGTACGACTGGGCGAAGCGCAGCGGCAGGTCGCTCTGGAACAGGGGGAGGGTCTGCTCCACAGGCAGGAACGGCTCCTTGACGCTGGCGCTCGGCGCCGGTCGGGCCGTCCACACCTTCAGCGGGCCGACGGTGAAGGTGGTCAGCGCGAACGCGGCCACCGGCACCAGAAGGGGGCGTACCGAGCGGAGCCGGACCGCCAGGAGCACCGCCAGGGCGGCCCCGATCGCCGTCAACGGGCCGCCCTGTCCGAGATGGTTGAGGACCATCGCGGCGGTGAAGGCGGCCGGGGGACGGTGCGCGGCGGCCCACTCGTCGACGGCCCGGTCGAGGCCGAAGAGGTGGCCGGTGGCGAGCGATACGGTGATCGCGACGAACCCGACGACGAGCAGTACGTCGAACCACCACCCGGCCGGTCGGACCGGGCGTAGCCGGACTCCGGGCCGTACCTTCGGGGTGTCGTGCACCCGATCACGCTACCGGCCCGGGCCGGATCCGGCGGCGGCTGTGTGCCGAACCACGATTAGCGGCGATGTCTGCGGTCAGCAGTCAGACTTGTCCCGTGCGGATCACCTCAGCCCTCGTGGACCCGGCACTGCTCGACCTGCCCTGGTCGACACCGCTGGCGGACTGGCCGGCGCGGCACCTGGTCGCGCTGCCGCAGGGAATCTCGCGGCACATCGTGCGTTTTGTCCGGCTCGGCGAGTACGTGTACGCGGTGAAGGAGACCGGCGAGCGGGTCGCCGAGCGGGAGTACGACCTCCTGCGGGCGCTGGAGCGGATCGACTTCCCGTCGGTCGAGGCGATCGCCATCGTGGCCGACAGGCAGTCCGACGACGGTGAACCCCTCGACCCGGTGTTGATCACCCGTCACCTGCAGTTCTCCCTGCCCTACCGGGCGCTGTTCTCACACACCCTGCGCCCGGAGACGATGGGCCGACTGCTCGACGCGCTCGCCGCCCTGATCGTCCGGATGCACCTGACCGGGTTCTTCTGGGGCGACTGCTCGCTGTCGAACACCCTGTTCCGCCGGGACGCCGGGGCGTTCGCCGCGTACCTGGTGGACGCCGAGACCGGGGCGTTGCACAGGTCGCTCTCCAACGGCCAGCGCGGCGAGGATCTGGAGATCGCCCGGGTCAACATCTTCGGCGAGGCGTTGGACCTCCAGGCCGCCGGGCTGCTGCACGAGTCGATCGACCCGGAGGTGGTCTGCGAGGAGGTCGTGAAGCGGTACGAGCGGCTCTGGCACGAGATCACCTACGAGCAGCAGATCGAGCGGGAGGCCCGGCACGACATCGAGGGCCGGATCCGCCGCCTCAACGAGCTGGGCTTCGACGTCGCCGAGGTGGCGATGTCCACCATCGACGACGGGCGGTACCTGGTGCGGCCGAAGGTCGTCGACGCCGGGTACCACACCCGTCGGCTGATGCGGCTGACCGGCCTTGACGCCGAGGAGAACCAGGCCCGCAAGCTCCTCAACGACCTGGACGCCTACCGGGCCGAGAGCGTCCCCCTCGCCGAGCAGCAGGCCGCTCACCGGTGGCTGACCGAGGTGTTCGAGCCGGTGGTCCGGGCGGTCCCGGCGCACCTGCGGCGCAAGTTGGAGCCGCAGGAGCTCTTCACCCAGATCATCGAGCACAAGTGGTTGCTCTCCGAGCGGGCCGGCCGGGACGTCGGGATGCGTCCGGCGGTGCAGTCGTTCCTCTCCGAGGTGCTGGTGCACCGCCCCGACGAGCAGGCGGTCCTCGGCGTCGACCTGACCTCCGCCGGCTGACCCCGGCACTCACTCCACCCAGGAACCGGCCCGCATCACCCGGAGCACGTTCAGGTCGTCGTCGAGCACCACCAGGTCGGCGCGGAGCCCGGCCCGCAACGCGCCCACCCGGTCGCCCAGGCCGATCGCCCGGGCGGGGGTGGTCGCCGCCATCCGGGCCACGTCGACGAGGGCCATCCCGGCGTCGACCGCGTGCCGCAGGGCGGCATCCATCGTCAGGGTGCTCCCGGCGATGGCACCGGGTTCGGTGTTCGCGCCGGGTTCGGTGTTGCGACTGGGCTCGGCGTTCCTGTCGGGGTCGGCGTTCCGGCCGGCGGAGAGTCGGGCCGTACCGGCGGTGACGGTGACCGCCTGGCCGCCCAGCTCGTACTCGCCGTCGGCCATTCCGGCGGCGGCGATGGCGTCGGTGATCAGGGCGCACCGGTCCGGTCCGGCGGTCGAGACGGCGAAGGTGAGCATCCCGTCGTGCAGGTGCACCCCGTCGGCGATCAGCTCACAGACCACGTGCGGTGCCTCCAGCAGCGCCACCACCGGCCCCGGATCGCGGTGGTGCATCCCACGGACCCCGTTGAACAGGTGGGTGCCGACGCTCGCCCCGGCCGTCAGGGCGGCCCGGGTCTGCTCGTACGTGGCGTCGGTGTGACCGATCGCGGCGACCACCCGGTGCGCGGTGAGCAGCTCGATCGCCGCCACCGCGCCGTCGCGTTCCGGGGCGATGGTGACCATCCGGACGGCACCCTGCCCCAGCTCGATCAGCTCGGCAAGTTCCCGGGTGGACGGATCCCGGAGGAACTCCGGGTTCTGCGCCCCGCACCGTCGCGCCGACAGGTACGGCCCCTCGAAGTGGATGCCGGCGAGCACCCCCTCGGCGACCAGCGGGGCGTACGCGGTGGTGGCCGCCCGCATCAGCTCGATCGGGGAGCTGACCAGGCCGGCCAGCAGGGTGGTGGTGCCGTGTCCCAGGTGGAAGGCCGCCGCCGCCCGGGCCGCATCGGCGTCGCCGGTGGTGAAGGTGTGCCCGCCTCCGCCGTGGGTGTGCATGTCCACGAAGCCGGGGAGGATCCAGTGCCCGTCGCGCACCGACGGGTACTCGGCGACGGCGGTGATCCGGTCGCCGTCGATCTCCACGCAGCCCTGGCGGATCACACCGGCCGGGGTCACCACCTTGCCGTTCACCCGCAGGACCATCAGCTCTCCGTCTCTCGATGCGACTCCGGACAGGTCGGTGCGCTCAGCCGTGACGCTTGTCCTCGGGCACCGTGTCGAGGGCGAGCAGCGCCGCGCCGAGGCAACCTGCCTCGTCGCCGAGGGCGGCGGGCACCAGCAGGGGCTCCCGGTGGAAGGTCAACCGTTCACGCAGCGCCGCCCGGAGGGGGCCGAGGAGTTGGTCGCCGGCGCGGGCCAGTCCGCCGCCGAGGACGATGGTGCTGACGTCGTACAGCGCCTGGCCGGTGGCGAGTCCGTCGGCGAGGGCCTCCACCGCATCCCGCCAGACCCGTTCGGCGACCGGGTCACCGGCGGCGGCCCGGGCCGCCACCCCGGCGGCGTCGACCGGGCCCGCCCCGTCGGCGGGCAGGGTCAGTTCGGCGTAC
Source organism: Micromonospora sp. NPDC000207 (assembly GCF_040300925.1). Lineage (NCBI taxonomy): Bacteria > Bacillati > Actinomycetota > Actinomycetes > Micromonosporales > Micromonosporaceae > Micromonospora > Micromonospora sp. NPDC000207. The sequence goes on along the minus strand of NZ_JBEPEQ010000033.1, from coordinate 29,131 downwards.
CGGCGGGCGATCGAGGCGGCCGAGGCGAACGCCTCAAGGCAGCCACGCCGACCGCAGCCGCAGGGTGGGCCGTCGGGGCGTACCAGGATGTGGCCGATCTCCCCGGCGGCACCGTGCGCGCCGGCGGCGGCCGACCCGTCGGTGACGTGCGCGCCCGCGATGCCGGTGCCGATCGCCACGAACAGGACGTGCCCGGCGTCGCGTCCCGCGCCGAGCCGGGCCTCGGCGAGGCCGCCGACCCGGACGTCGTGTCCGAGGGCGGTGGGCAGGCCGAGTCGGGCCACCGCCAGCTCCCGCAGGGGTACGTCCCGGAATCCGACGTTCGCCGACCAGACTGCGACCCCCCGGGCGGTGTCGACCACCCCGGGCACCGCGATGCCGACAGCCACCGGGGAGTAGCCGGTGGCGCGGGCCCGGTCGGCGAGCCCCTCGGCGACGTCCAGGATCGTGGCGACGACCGCCTCGGGGCCGCGTTCGGCACCGGTGGGGTGCCGCTGGGCGTGCACGACGGTGCCGTCCGGGCGGACCAGGGCGCACTTCATGCCGGTGCCGCCCACGTCGACGGCGACGGCGACGGCGGGTGGGGCCTGCTCCGAGTCCGAGGACGAAGTCCCCGCCTCGCCGTCGATCACGTAAGCACCACCGAGCGGCGGAGGTGACGCGGGGCGTCCGGGTCGAGCCCCCGGCTGGTGGCCAGCTCCACCGCGAACCGTTGGGCGAGGATCAGGTCGGCCATCGGGTCGACCGGGGTCCGCCCGGCGGACCAGCGTCCGAGCACAGTGCGGTAGCCGTGGGTGCGGCTGTGCGCGAAGGCGGCGCCGGTGGCCGCGACGTCCTCGGGCAGCCCGGCGGGGAGGTCACCGAAGGCCCAGACGAGCCGACCCGGGGTGGCGATCGAGATCGGCCCGTGCCGGTAGTCCATCGCCGGGTACGACTCGGCCCAGAAGCTGGCCGCCTCCCGGCACTTCAGCGCGGCCTCGTGGGCGAGGCCGACGGTCCACCCCCGGCCGAGGAAGGTGACCTGCCCGACGAGGACCGGGTCGATGGGCAGTGAGGCCCGGACGGCCACCTCGGCGTCGGCGACCAGCGCGCCGACGTTGTCGCCGAGGTGTGCCCGGAGCAGGGCCAGGGCGGTGGTGGCGAACCTGGTCTGCACCACCGACCGTTCGTCGGCGAAGGGCAGCGGGGCCACCGAGTCGGCCAGTTCGGCGGCGGGGGAGTCGGGGTCGCCGACCACGACGGTGGTGGGCACCCGGCCCCGCAGGGCGGTGAGCAGGTCAAGCACCTCGGTCGTGGTCCCGGAGCGGGTGATCGCGATCAGGCGGTCGTACCGGCGGCCGGTGGGGAACTCGGAGGCCTGGAAGGCGTCGGTCTCGCCCTGGCCGAGCTGCTCCCGGCGGGCGGCGTACGCCATCCCCATGAACCAGGAGGTGCCGCACCCGACGACGGCTACCCGTTCGCCGGGTCGGGGCAGGTCGGGAAGGGTGCCGGCGAGGCGGGCGGCCTCCCGCCAGCATTCGGGCTGACTAGCGATCTCCGCGTGGACGTGGGCCATCGGGAACTCCTTGCGGGGAGGTCGGTACGCGACACCGCACCGAGGGGTGCGGTACCACTGTGGTGCGCGGCAACCACTCCGTTGCGCGATCCGGATCGTGCGTCTGTCCGCCTGTGTGCACAGCCTGTCCATTGATGTGCACAACATGGATTGATGTGCACAATATGGCTCGTAACGGCCATCTTTCGAGCACTATTCTGCTTGAATGCCGACGATCCGGCAACCGGACGGCGGATCGCGCAGCGGGAGGTTTTGCGCGAGGCTAGTTTCGCGCACTACTGTGCACGCAATCGATCAGCGACCGTGCTGTCACTGGAGGCCCCCGGTGGACCGTTACGCCAGATGGAACGCCCTGCTGGAGATGCTGACCGACAGCGGACGGGTCAGCGTCGAGGAGGCCGCCGAGCGGCTCGACGTCTCCCAGGCCACCATCCGACGTGACTTCGACCAGCTGGCCCAACAGCAGATGATCACTCGTACCCGGGGTGGGGCTGTCGCAAACGGCGTCTCGTACGACCTGCCGCTGCGCTACAAGACCGCCAAGCACTCCGCCGAGAAGCAGCGGATCGGGGCCGCCGCCGCCGCGCTCGTCGCCCCCGGCTGCGTGGTCGGGCTCAACGGCGGCACCACCAGCACCGAGGTGGCCCGTGCCCTCGCCGTCCGACCGGACCTCAACACCAACGCCGAGGGTGCCCAGCTCACGGTGGTCACCAACGCGCTGAACATCGCCAACGAACTGCTGGTCCGATCCCGGATGAAGGTGGTCGTGGCCGGCGGGGTGGTCCGCCCCAAGTCCTTCGAACTGGTCGGCCCGCTGGGTGGGGCGCTGCTGCGCGAGGTCACCCTCGACGTGGCCCTGCTCGGGGTGGACGCCGTCGACCCCCACCTCGGGGCCGCTGCCCACCACGAGGGGGAGGCGGCGATGAACAACCTGATGGTGGCCCGCGCCAAACGAGTCGTGATCATCGCCGACTCGTCCAAGCTGGGTGGGCACGCCTTCGCCCGGATCTGCCCGGTGGACCGGGTCGAGACGCTGATCACCGACTCGGGGGCCGCCCCGGAGATGGTGGAGGCGTTCCGCGCCGCCGGGGTCACAGTCGTCTGTGCCTGACACCCCCCGTCGGCGGTGGCACCCCACCGGTGACCACGCCCACGCGGTCGGTTGATGCGCGACACGTCGGGCCTGGTTACGCTGGTCACCCCGGTTGGCGTCGGCGTGCCGGCCCGTCCCCGCAGGAGCGCCATGCAGCAGCCCGACGCCCCTTCGCACACCGGCGTCGGCGCTGTGCCGCCGCATCCCGGGTCCGACGCTCCCGTGACGGACCCCGAGGGCGGGGCGTCGAGGCGTACCGGGGTGGGGGTTCCACCGCCGCGCAGCGCGCCGGAGGTCGAACAGGTTCCGGCGACCGACGGCCCGGCACCCAGCCCGTCCGTCGATCCTGCGGAGAGCGCCACCGACGAGGGGGCCGACCCGACCACCGGCACCGGCGGGCTCACCGATCGGGAGCAGCGGATCCTCGCGTTCGAGCAGCAGTGGTGGCGGCACGCCGGTGCCAAGGAGCAGGCGATCCGGGACACCTTCGGGCTCTCGGCGACCCGGTACTACCAGCTGTTGAACGCATTGCTGGACAATCCGGCCGCGCTGGCCGCCGAGCCGCTGCTGATCGGCCGACTCCGGCGCCTGCGCTCCTCCCGGGCCCGCAACCGCCGCCGCTGACCGGCCGCCCGCGTCACCTCCACCCCGGCCCGCCGCCGCTGACCGGGGCCGCCTGCGCGGGCTGCTGCCCTCCCGGGCCCTTCGGTATGACGACCGACCCCCGTCCGTTCGAAGTGTGCCGTTTCGAACGAGCGGGGGTCGGCGGTCGGAGCGTGGGTCGGAACAGGTTGCGGGTCGGTCAGAACGCGGGGAGGACCGAACCCTGGTACTTGTCCTCGATGAACTTCTTGACCTCGGCGGAGTGCAGCAGCTCCTCCAGCTTCACCACCCGGGGGGCGTCCTGGTCACCGTCGCGGACCACGACCAGGTTGGCGTTCGGGTTGTTCTCCGGCTTCTCCAGCGCCAGGGAGTCGGTGGAGGGCTTGAGCCCGGACTCGATGGCGTAGTTGCCGTTGATCACCGAGGCGTCGGTGTCGTCCAGGCTGCGCGGCAGCTGCGCCGCCTCCAGCTCCCGGAACTGGAGCTGCTTGGGGTTCTGGGCGATGTCCCGCTGGGTGGCGGAGGTGCCGGCCCCCTCGTTGAGGGTGATGATGCCGTGCTGGGCGAGCAGGTTCAGCGCCCGGCCGGAGTTGGTCGGGTCGTTCGGGATCGCCACCACCGCACGCTCCGGCAGCTCGGCCACCGTCTCGAACTTCTTGGAGTAGAGGCCGAGCGGCTCGATGTGCACGGGGGAGAGCGCGGTGAACTGGTAGCCCTTGGCCTGCTTCTCGGTCTCCAGGTACGGCACGGTCTGGAAGTAGTTGGCGTCGAGCTGCTTCTCCTCCAGCGCCCGGTTGGGCTGGACGTAGTCGGTGAACTCCACGATCTCCAGGCTCAGCCCGGCCTGCTCGGCCAGGTTGTCCTTGATGTAGGTGAGGATCTCGCCGTGCGGCACCGGGCTCACCCCCACCTTCAGCGGAGAGTCCGGCGAGGCCGCGCTGCTCTCGTCGCTGTCGGAGCCGCAGGCGGCCAGACCCAGGACGAGCGCGGTCGCGGCGAATACTGCGGTGATGCGTCGCACGATGTGCCTTCCTTCGTGATTTCTCGGGCGGACCAGCCGAGGGGTCGGCTGGTTCATCTGTGTGCCAGGCGACGGGCGATCACGTCACCGGCCATCTGGACGAACTGAACGAAGACCACCAGGAGCACCACGGTGGCGATCATGATGTCGTTCTCGAAGCGCTGGTAGCCGTAGCGCAGGGCAAGGTCACCGAGGCCGCCGCCGCCGATCACCCCGGCCATCGCGGAGTAGCCGATCAGCGCGACCATGGTCAGGGTGAGCCCGGCGACCAGCCCGGGTCGGGCCTCGCGCAGCAGCACCTTCCCGACTATCTGCCGTCGGCTGGCCCCCATCGCGTGGGCTGCGGCGATGACGTCGCGGTCCACCTCACGCAGGGCGGTCTCCACGATCCGGGCGTAGAACGGGATCGCGCTGACTGTCAGCGGCACGATCGCGGCGGTGGTCCCGATGGTGGTGCCGACGACCGCCCTGGTGAACGGGATGATCGCGACCAACAGGATGATGAACGGCAGCGACCGACCGATGTTGACCACCAGGCCGAGGAGCAGGTTCACCGGCCGGGCCGGCAGGAGGCCGTCGGAGTCGGTGAGCACCAGCGCGACGCCGACCAGGAGGCCGCCGACGGCGGCGAGCAGGGACGCGACCCCCACCATGTACGCGGTCTCGCGCAGCCCCTGGAGGAGCAGCTCGACGAGATCGTCGGCGATCATGCCGGCACCTCCACGGTGAGTCCGGCGGCCCGGAGGTGCTCCACGGCCGGTGCGGTCCGTGCCGCGTCCCCGGGCAGGGCCAGCCGGAGCCGACCGGCCCGTCCGCCGGCGAGCTGCTCCACGGTCCCGGTGATGATCTGCACGTCGAGGTCGAACCGGCGGGCCAGGTCGGCGACGAAGGAGCTGTCCGATCCGGTGACCGTCACGTCGACGACTGTGGCCCCGGGGAGGTCCGGTGGTGGACCGAGGGGGAACACCTCGGCGGCCAGTTCCGATCCGGGGCGGGCGATCAGCTGGGTCACCGTCCCGGACTCGGTGATCCGCCCGTCGCGCATCACCGCCGCCGAGTCGCAGAGCCGCTTGACCACGTCCATCTCGTGGGTGATCAGCAGGACGGTCAGACCGAGTCGCTGGTTGAGGTCGCGCAGCAGCCCGAGGATCGACCTGGTGGTCTCCGGGTCCAGGGCCGAGGTGGCCTCGTCGGAGAGGAGCACCTTGGGGCGGCCGGCGAGGGCGCGGGCGATGCCCACCCGTTGCTTCTGCCCCCCGGAGAGCTGGGCCGGGTAGGCGTGCGCCCGGTCGGTCAACCCGACCAGGTCGAGCAGTTCGGCGACCCGACGGGCGCGCTCGGCGCGGGGGACGCCCATCACCTCAAGTGCGAAGGCGACGTTCCCGGCGGCGGTACGCGAGGTGAGCAGCGCGAAGTGCTGGTGCACCATGCCGATCCGCTGCCTGGCGGCGCGCAGGCGGTCGCCGCCGAGGGCCGTCAACTCGACCCCGTCGACAGTGACCCTTCCCTCATCGGGCCGTTCGAGCAGGTTGACGCAGCGCAGGAGGGTACTCTTGCCAGCTCCACTGCGGCCCACCACGCCGAAGACCTCACCGGCGCGGACCGCGAGGCTGACGCCGTCGACAGCGACGACCGACCGCCCTCTGGCGTGGTACGTCCGACGTAGTCCGTCCAGTCTGATCACGTTTGGGGTCCTCGGGGATAGGTTTTCCGGGCAGGGGGAAATCCCGATAATGCCTAGTGGTTTAGTAGGTTAATCTGAGATTCGCTCTTTGGCGACCCAAGGTGAGGCGGAACACGCTCTGACCGAGCGGCCCCCACCACACCCACCGGACCGGCACTCGCCCCCCGATGGGGTGGACGAGGACCGCCCCGCCCGGCAGACTCCGGCACGTGGTGAGTGCGGTACGGCTGGAGCCGGTGGACGAGCGGAACCTGGAGCCGTTGCTCTCGGTGGCCGCCGCCGAGGCCGAGCCGGACGACGTCATGCCAGCGGTCGAGGCCCCGGCCGGCTGGTCGATGGCCCGTCGGGAGGCCTTCCGTGACTACCACCGGGCCAACTTCCCCGGTCTCGACGGACCCGCCCGGACCCGGATGTACGCCATCCTGACCGGGGGCGAGGTCGTCGGGATGATCCGGATGACCTGCTGTGACGAGCCCGCAACCGTGGAGACCGGCCTCTGGCTGGGGCGCTCCGCCCGAGGTCAGGGCCTCGGCGCGGCAGCCCTACGGCAGCTGCTGGACGTCGCCGCCGCAGCCGGGATGCACACCGTGGTCGCCGAGACCACCAGCGACAACACCGGTGCCCTGTCGGTCCTGCGCAAGCTCGGCGCGAAGCTGCGCGACGACGGCGACCGGGTGCACGCCGAGATCTCCCTTGACACCCCCCAGTCCTGACCCGGGACCGACGTCAGAGCCCGTCCGGTCGCCCCCGGGACCGGCCTCAGAGCTCGCCCGGTCGCCCCCGGGTCACCAGTCCCGCCACCGGTCGGTCAACTCCGACCGGTCGAGGCTCCGGCGCCCGGTGAGCCCGTCCACGTCCACCCCCGCCTCGTGTAGGGCCGCGTCGACGTAGTCGGCGAACGCCTCCCGCTCGCCGGTCTCGATCCGGCCGTGCTCGTCGTTCACCTCGTTGAGGGCGGTCACCACCCGCTCGACCACCGCCCAGGCCTGCTCGTCGGAGGCCGGGTCGATCGTCCGGAGATCGGCGTCGTACCGGTGCAGGGCGGCCTCGGCGGCATCCACGAACGCTGTCGGCCAGAGCCGCTCCGCGTACGCCCTGCGAGGGTCGAGCAGGCCGGCGGAGACCGCCACGGACTGCTCCTGGACGGCACGACGCCACCGTACGGTCGGCTTCTCGATCATGGCGCGGACCGTACCGCCCGGGTCCGACACGACCACTGCATCAGGGGGTGTGCTTGTCGGCGTACGCGGCGAGCCAGGCGACCTGGTCCGGGTCGAGGGACGGGCGGACCTGGCGGCGGGCGGTGGCGACGTGCTCGGCGGTGACCGTGGAGGCGGTCAACGACTCCCGCATCGCGGCCAGCGCCGCCTCCCGGACCAGGGCCGCGCAGTCCGCCGCCGAGAATCCGTCCAACTCCTCGGCGAGCGCCGACAGGTCGACGTCGTCGGCCAGCGGGACGTTCCGCGAGGCGGCCTTGAGGATCTCCACCCGGGCCTCGGCGTCCGGTGGCGGCACGTAGACCAGCCGCTCCAGCCGCCCCGGACGCAGCAACGCCGGGTCGATCAGGTCGGGCCGGTTGGTCGCCCCGACCACCACCACGTTGCGCAGCGACTCCACCCCGTCCAGCTCGGTGAGCAGGGCGGCGACCACCCGGTCGGTGGTGCCCCCGTCGGTGGCCTGACCCCGGGTCGGGGCGAGGGCGTCCACCTCGTCGAGGAAGACCAGGGTGGGGGCGGCCTCCCGGGCCCGACGGAACAGCTCCCGGACCGCCCGTTCGCTCTCGCCGACCCACTTGGAGAGCAGCTCCGCGCCCTTCACCGACAGCACGTTCGCCCGACCCGACCCGGCCAGGGCGGTGACCAGGAACGTCTTGCCGCACCCGGGCGGCCCGTAGAGCAGGACCCCACGCGGCGGCTGGACGCCCAACCGGGCGAAGGTGTCGGGATAGGTCAGCGGCCAGAGCACCGACTCGGTCAGCTTCTCCTTCACCTCGACCAGGTCACCGACGTCGTCGAGGGTGACCTTCGCGACCTCCAGGGTCGACGACGCCATGGTGGTGGGGCGGACCACCTCCAACGCGGCGGTGAAGTCGGCCATCGCCACGGTGGGGGTGGAGTCGGTCTTCTGCCGCAGCGCCGCGCGTACCCCCGCCTCCCGGACCAGGGCGGCCAGGTCGGCGGCGACGAATCCCGGGGTACGCCCGGCGACGTCGTCCAACCGGACGTCGTCGGCGAGCGGAACCTGCCGGGTCAGGACGGTCAGCTGCTCGCGTCGCAGCGCCGCGTCCGGCAGCGGCACGGTGATCCGCAGCGACAGCAGGTCCGGGGCGCGCAGCGCCGGGTCCACCGCCTCGGGGCGGCCGGTGGTGCAGACCACCGCCACCCCGGCCCGCAACAGATCGGTGACCAGCTGCCGGAACACGGTGGCGACCGGGCCGGGCTCGTCGGCCGGGGCCAGCGCCTCCACGTCGGTGACCAGCAGGACGGCGGGTTCGCCGGTGGTGACGTCGGTGGCGGCGGCACGCAGCCGCTCGGCGGCCGACTGGTTGCTCAGGGCCGCCACCTCGGGCGCCCACACCGGGCGTACCCGGGCCTTCACCTCCGCCGCGACCGCCCGGACCAGCGCCGACTTCCCGGACCCGGCGGGACCGCTGAGCAGGACGCCGAGCGAGACGGTGGTGTTCAGCCGACCCAGCACCTCCCGGTGGTGGAACCCGAGGTCGAGCAGTTCGGTGAGCTGTTCGGCCTGGGAGCGCAGGCCGGGCAGGTCGTCGACGGAGGGGGTCCACTCGGCGTCGGCACCGTCGAGTGTCACGTCGGTACCGGACTGTCCGCCCGCCCTGCTGTCGTCGCCCGGTCGGCCCCGCTCGGCGAGGCCGGACCGTTGCCTGTCACCCAGCCCGGTGATCCGGGAGACGTCGGAGGCGGGAACTGCCGATCCGTGGGTGGCCGGTCCGTGCTCCCAGCCGACCAGGGTGTCCATGGTGACCAGGCCGCCGCACTCCGGGTCGGCGGTGACCACTGTGAGCAGGGTGCTGGTCCAGGCGTACCCGACGGTGTTGGCCAGGCTGCGTCGGGCCGCCTCGACGAGGGTCCGGGCCGAGGCGTCCGGAAGCACGTCCTGGGGGAGGAGCGACACGTCGTCACCCTCGGTGACCATCTTGCCCAGCAGGGCCAGCCGGAGCATCTCCGGGGAGACCACCGCCGCGATCTCCGCCGCCCCGGCCACCGTCACCCGCTCGGCCGGGGCCACCGGGATCGGGGTCACTGTGACCTGACCGCCGTCGCGGATGCCGAGGTTGCCCAGCATCAGGTCGTCGGCGTACAGCAGGACGGCGCTGGCTGTCGGTTCGGCCTTCGCGACGATGCCGGCCGTGGTCCGCCGACCGGACAACCGGACCGGGTCGCCGGGCCGCAACGCCAACGCGGTCAGGACCTCGGGATGCAGTCGTACGATGCCCCGTCGGGCGTCCAACGCCGCCGGTCGCAGGCTCGCGGTCAGGGTCAGTTCGGGTTGTGCCACGGCCCGACAGTAGCCGCCGGTGGCACGTCGTGCCCGGTCACGGGGTCGGATCGCCGTGCAGCAACGAGGGGTTGCGCCGGATCATCTCGGCCAGCCGCGCGGCCGGGTCCCCCGTCGCCCCGTCCTGGTCGGTCTGCCACGGCGGGGTGGTCCGTACCGGGATCGGCCAGGGCTGCGCGGGTGCCGTCTCGGGACCACCGAGCCGCATCGGGTACGTCTGCCCGCTGTGCTCCACCCGCAGGGTCACGGTGACCCCTGGGTGGTCGAGGAGGGCCCGGCGTACCGCCTCGGCCACCGCCTGGACCGGGTCGGGACCGGTGGACTTGACGGCGGCCCGGCCACCCGCCGCCTCGATCGCCGGGACGGACCCCCGCGCGGCCTCCCGGCGCGGCAGCGTCCCGGGCCGGTCGGGGCGCTCGGCCCCGACGGGAGGCCCGGAGGCCGCTGTGGGTGCGTCGACCCGCCCGGACACCGGGCCGCCCCCGGAGGCCGGGCGGGCCGTGCCGACCACCACCCCGGTGGGCCGGTCGGCGGGCTCGCCCTGCACAGGCCGGATCGCCCCGCCCACCGCCGGTGCCCCGGTCCGGTCGGCCGCCCCGGCTCCGGCGGGGCCCGCCGAGTCGGGCAGCGGCCGGGCGTTGTGCCCCCCGGTCGGCTCGGCCGCGCGTCGCAGCGCCTCCTCGCGTCGAGCCATCCGGGCCAGTGTCTCGTCCAGATCACCTCGCACGCCGTACCTCCTCCACAGTGATCCGGCCGGACGGCTCAGGCCCGCGCTTCCCGGGTCGCCCGGTCCAGGGCCCGGTCGAGGACCACCAGCAGGGCGTCTCGCACGGAGAGGCGATCCCGGGCGTCGAACTGTACGAGGGGCACCTGCTCGTTGACTGCCAACGCCCACCGGATCGAGTCGAGATCGTGGGCGAGCCGACCGTTGAAGGCGTTCACCCCCACCACGAACGGCAGTCGGGCCCGCTCGAAGTAGTCGATCGCTGGGTAACAGTCGTCCAGGCGGGCGCTGTCCACGACGACGAGCGCGCCCAGGGCACCCCGGGCCAGGTCGTCCCACATGAAGCCGAACCGGGACTGCCCGGGGGTGCCGAACAGGTACAGCTTCAGGCTCTGGTCGATGGTGACGCAGCCGAAGTCCATCGCCACCGTGGTGGTGGTCTTGTCCGAGCCGACGCCGGGTTCGTCGATGCCGATCCCGGCGGTGGTCATCACCGCCTCGGTGGTCAGCGGGGCGATCTCGGAGATCGCGCCGACAGTGGTGGTCTTGCCCACCCCGAAGCCACCGGCTACCACGATCTTGACCGGGATCGGGGCGCTGCCCGGGTGGGTTCGACCGCCGGGCGCACCCCCCTCACCCGGTCGGTACGGCGGCGGCGCGTCGGGCAGCTGGCCGGCGGGAGCGGCCGGTACGGCCGGGGCGACGGCTCGACCGGTGACCGAACCCGTCGGGGCGTATCGGCCGGGGGCACTGTTGGCGGCGAGCCCGCCCTGCGGGGGAACCGGCCATTCAGGAGATCGCACGGAGTCCATCAATCACTCGCAGGATGAGGTTGGGGTCGTGGATGTCCACGACGTCGCTGACGTGCACGTCAAGGTGACCGGAGGCGCGGAGGTCGCCGACGAGGACGCGGGTGACGCCCAGGTGCAGCCGGGTACGTGCCGAGATCTCGGCGACCGACAGCGGCTCGACGCAGAGCGCCATGATCGCTTGGAACTCGGGTGCGAGTCGGCTGACCGACTCGACCCCCCAGGCCGGGTCCCGGGCGGTCACCTGGGTCTCCAGGCCGATCGCCGGGTCGGCTCCGGTGACCCGACCGGCGGTGAGCACGAACGGCCGCAGCTCCGGCGGACCGGCCGACTCGGGAACCGGGGCGGGCGTCGGGTCGGCCGCCGGGGTCCTGGCCGAGCCCGGGGACGAGCCCCGCAGGTAGGGCCGGATCCGGAAGGTCCGCTCCGGCTCCGGTTCCTCGCCGGGCAGGTCCCCGGTCATTGCTGAACGGCGTTCTTCAGCTCGGCGATGAGACGGGGACTCAGGGCGCTGCCGGCCCGACCGGCGAAGAGGGTCATCTCGTACGCCACGGTGCCGAGGTTCGCCGACCGGTCGGCGACCACGCCGAGCACGGAGCCGCTGCTGATCGAGCTGATCAACAGGTAGCCGTCGGCCATGTCCACGATGACCCGGTTCAGTCCGCCCAGGGCGTACCAGCTCGCCGCCCCGCCCGCGAGGCTGGTCATCCCGGAGACCACGGCGGCGAGGCGTTCCGCGTTGGACCGGTCCTTGATCGCTGACATGGCCATCAGCAACCCGTCGGAGGAGACCGCGATCGCCTCCATCACCCCGGCGGTGCTGGAGGTGAAGGAGTCCAGCAGCCAGTTGAAGGTGCGCGCCTCCGGGCTGAGGTCCCCGGCGTGGCTGTGGTGGTCGACGTTCTCGTGTACGTGGGGGCTGCTCACCGTGTGGTTCCTTCTTCTGTTTCGCGGGAGGGACGGACTTCGCGCAGAGCCCGGGCCACGCCGGTCTCGAACGCGTTGATGAGGTCGCGGACCTCGGCCGGGTCGCCGGGGTTCTCCGGGGGGGCCTGCCGGGGTGGGGAGACGGTCAGGTTGGCGCCCGGCACCCGCCGGGTCAGCTTCGGCGCCTCACCGGACCGGACCGGGGGTCGGGGGGCCGCCCGTTCGATGGAGGTGACCGGGGCGATCCGGTCGGCCGGTACGGCTCGCGGCGTCGGGTCGACCCGCTCGGCCGGTAGGGTCCGTCGGACCGGCGTGGCCGGCAGGGCATCGAGTTCGGTCCGGCTCTGCTGGTGGGCCCGGCGTACGCCCGACTCGAACTGTTCGACCAGCGCCCGCGCGGCGGCCGGATCCGCGCCGGTGGCATCCACCGGGGCGACCCGTGGTGGGGCCTTGGGCAGGCTGGCCCCGGGGACCCGTTGCCGGATCCCCGTCATCCGGGCGGCCCGCCCCGACTGGTCGGGGGCGATCTGGAGCACCCGGGCCCGGACCGGCTCGGCCGGGGGCGCTGCGGCCGGCGGGGTCACCCGGTCCGCCTCGGGCTCGGTGCCCTCCGGCGTGGTGTCCGGCTCGACGGTGCCGAAGGCGTCCCAGGACTCGGCGGCCTCCAGGCTGCGGGTGGCCCGGCTGAGCAGGGTCGGGTCGAACCCGGGAAGCGCCGTGGGATCGATCACCGGCCGGGACGGTCCGGCACCTACCACGGCGAGGGCCCGTCCGGCCCGGGGCAGCTCGGGGTCGGGGCGGCGGCGGGAGGTCGCGTCTGTCGGTTCCGCCCGGGCGGGCAGGGCGGCCCGGGCGGGGGCCGGAACGCCGGGGCGCTCACCGGCGTCGACGACCACCGACGACCGGGTCAGTTCGAGGGTGGCTGTCACCCCGCCGCCGGTCGTGGCGACCAGGGCGACCGACCAGCCGTGCCGACGGGCCAACCGGCCCACCACGAACAGCCCGAGCACCTCGGTCGGCGCGAGGTCGAGGCGCTCGCGCCGGGTGAGTCGGGCGTTCTCCTCGGCCAGCCGGTCGTCCTTCATGCCGATCCCGTGGTCCACCACGGAGAGGGTGGCGCCCTTCTCGGTCAACTCACCGCTGACCGTCACGCGGGTGTGCGGCGGGGAGAAGACCGTGGCGTTCTCCATCAGCTCGGCCAGGGTCAGGACCAGGTCACCCACGACCGCCGGGGCGGCCGAGACACCGGCGGGGAACTGGACGTCCACCCGGGTGTAGTCCTCGATCTCACCGAGGGCGAGTCGAACCACGTCGGCCAGCGGGACCGGGGCGATGTGGGCGTCGTCGCCGGTGGCCCCGGAGAGCACCACGAGGCTCCCCGCGTTACGCCGCAACCGGCTGGAGATGTGGTCGAGCCGGTAGAGGTGTTCCAACCGACCCGGGTCGGCCTCCTGCCGTTCCAGGCGGTCGATCAGTGCGAGCTGTCGACCGACCAGGTTCTGGGTACGCCGACCGACGTGGCCGAACATCTGCGCCACGTTGCGGCGACTCGCCACCTGCCGCTCGACCAGGCGGGCGGCGGTGGACTGCACCCGTTCGAAGGCGCGGGCCAGGTCGCCCACCTCGTCGCGGGCGGCCACGTCGACCGGGTCGAGGCGGATCGGCTGGGCGGACTCGGCCTCGTCGTCGGAGACCCGGACCAGTTCGGACTCGGCGACCCGGGCGACCCGGTCGGCGGAGACGGTCAGACGGGTCAGGGGCCGCGCCACCGCCCGGCCGATGGCCAGCGCGAGCAGGATCACCGCGAGGACGATCGCGTTGATCACCACGCCGACCCAGACCGCGGCGGAGATCGCCGAGTCCTGTTCGGCGCGTACCTCGGCGGTGATGTCGGCGACCAGCTTCTTCTCGACGAACTGTCCGAGCGTGATCAGGGAGGAGATGGTGGGGAAGAGGTTCTCCGCCTTCAGCGACCTGACCGCTGCCAGCGGGTCGGCGGCGCTCTGCTCGATGAAGCCGGTGCTGGTCCGGTCGGCGAGCGCGAGCTGTTCGAAGACCAACAGGTCCAGCTGTTCGGCGGTGAGCAGGCCGAGGGTCTGCTCGCTGCCCTGTTGCAGGACGGCCATGTTCGCCACGTACGCCGTGGCGAGCTGTTCGCTGGGGCGGTCGGCGACGAGCACGATGAGGGCACCACCGGTGCTCAGTCCCTCACTGTTGCGCAGGATGCCGTCCAGGGCGAGGACCTGCCGACCGGCGGCGCTACGGGTGTCGACGTCCTGGCGCAGCCGCAGCGACTCGATCAGGGCCAGGTTGACCGGCCGGTATCCGGCCAGGATCCGCTCGGGGCTGGCCTGACCGGCCAACATGGCCGTCCGGACGGCTGTCAGCTGCCGGACCCCGTCGAGCGCCGCGTCCACCTCGTCCGGCAGGTCGTCACCGAGGTCGGCACGCAGGTCGGCGACCTCGTCGTCCACAGTGGTGATCTGCTGGACCAGGTCCGTACGGGGGGCGTGGCCGAGGAGGAGACCGACGGCGAGCAGCCGTTCGCGCTGGAGCTGTTGGAGCAGTGTCCCGACCCGGCCGGCGATCTGGACCGAGCTTTCGATCTCCCCGGCCCGCTGGGCGACGCCGACCCGTTCCCACACCACCGGGACGGTGAGCGTCACCATGCAGACCAGCGGCACCGTGACCAGCAGCGCGAGCTTGCCCCGGATCCGGAGCCTACCGAGCAGCATCGAACGGCCTCCACCGGTTGTCCCCACTCTGCCCGACCGGCTGGAGCACCGGCGTCAGCTGGTCCCCGGGGCCGCGACCGGCGGCCGGTGCCACAGTCCGACCGGTTCCGGGCGGGGTGGGCTCGGCGGCTGCGTCGGAGCCCCCGTCGGTCGGGTCGTCCCGTCGACGGGTCACCCAGATGCTGGTGACCAGGCCGGCCAGGAGAAGCCCGGCGAACCCGCCGGAGCCGAGGATCCGCCGGTTGTCCCGGTCCAGGTCGCCGATCCGCATCTCCAAGAGCCTGTCGAGTTCGTCGAGGATGACCGGTTGGAGCTGGTTGGCGGCGGCCTGCGCGTCGGCGCGGGCGGCGCTGAGCCGTTCCACGTCGACTGTGGGCACCCGACCGGTCGGCTGGGAACTCACCGCCATGCTCTCCACCGCCTGCTGGTACGTGTCGAACGGGGTGAGGACGCTCGCGCCGAGGTCGGTGCTCTCCGAGTTCTCCACCGCCGCCCGCAGGTTGTTGACCAGGTCGTTGGCGGGTTGCAGGGCGGCGAACCGCAGGGTGGCCAGCTCGCTGAGGCTGCTGGTCCGCTCGCTCGCGGGGCGGGTCTGCATCAGGACGGCCAGGTCGACGAGGCGACCGGCGGCGATCATCGCCTCGGGCATCTCCTCCCCGACGCCGTCCTGGAGGAAGTACGAGTCGGAGCCGGAGTCCCGGACCAGACCGGAGCTCTCCCGTACCTTGCCGTGCAGGGCCAGCAGTAGGTCGGTGGCCTCGCCGTACGCGGTGAAGACGGCTTCGGGGTCGAGGATCGACCGGTCCGGCAGCCCTTCCAGCTTCGCCCGCAGCCCGGCCCACCGCTCACTGGTGCGCAGCTCGGCTCCGATCCGGGCGTCGACCGCTGCGGCCTCCTCGACCGCCCGGTCCAACGACTCCCGGGACTGCGGCTGTCCGGCCACGGCGGCCGACTGCGCCTCCACCAGTGCGTCGGTCACCGGTCCGAGGACCCGCAGGTACTCGACGCCGAGGCGTTCCTGCTCCAGCACCCCGCGGTCGGCGTCGATCTCCTGGTACGCCCGTACGACGAGGAACGCCACCGGCAGCAGCAGCACGGTGGCGAGAAGCAGCGGCAGTGTACGGCCCGGCATGGTCCAGGGCCGTCGACGGACCCGCGGAGCGGGAACGGTCATGGTGGTCTCCTCCAGCGGTGGCACAGGGTTCGCGGGACGGCGTCGGTCCCATGCGCCGGACCGGAACCTAATCGACTGCCGATATCCAGACAGAGAGACGTTCAGGGTCAGTTTTGCGTCACTTCGAGTGATGTGACGCTGGTTCGAGGGTGCCGACACGGTGCGTACTGTTGTCGAGGTGACATGAGAGCTTCTACGACACTTGATGCGGATAGTGTGAATTCACAAAATCCGTAATCCTGCCGGTGACCTGCTGGCCGACCTTGTGCGGATGACCTCTTGCGGCTGACGATCGGCCCAACAGGACAGCCGTACGGCGGATCTCAGCCAACGCTCAGGATCCGGGCCGTACCGTGTGGCGAATGAGATCGCCGTTGTCGGCTGCGCGGATTCGCCGTGCCCTGCCCACCGGCCGCCGAGCCGTCGCCGCCTCGGTGGCCGTCGTCCTGTTGGCGGCGGTCGCGCTCTGGGCGGCCTGGCCGGACCGGTCGGGGTTCACCACCGAATCCGCCATGGTCACAGTCCGCTCTGGACCCGACGGCGACGAGCCTGTCGACCTGGACACCACCTTCTACCTACCGGACGACGCCTCGGCCGACAGGCAGGTGCCGGCGGTCCTGCTCGCCCACGGCTTCGGTGGCACCAAGGACTCGGTCCGGGTCGACGCCGAGGACCTGGCCGCGCGCGGGTACGCCGTCCTGACCTGGACGGCACGGGGGTTCGGCCGCAGCGGTGGCCAGATCCACCTGGACAGCCCGGACCACGAGGTCCGCGACGGTCAGCGGTTGCTGGACTGGCTGGCCGCCCGACCGGAGATCCGCACCGACGCCGAGGGCGACCCCCGGGTGGGAGTGGTCGGCGGCTCGTACGGCGGCGGTCTGGCGCTCCTGCTGGCCGCGCAGGACCAGCGGGTCGACGCGATCGTTCCGATGATCACGTGGAACGACCTGTCCCGCTCCTTCCTGCCGGAGAGCACCGGCGGAGACCCCACCGACGGCGTGTTCAAGTCCGGCTGGGCCGGCATCTTCTTCGGCGGCGGCGGGAACACCGGCTCCGGTCCGGCCGGGATCTCCGGGAACACCGCCGCCGAGCAGCCCGAGGGGGCACCGGCCTCGGCCGGTCCGCCCAGCCCGATGCCGGGACAGGGGCCGGGAACCGGCAGCGGTGGGCCGAACGTCGGCGGCATCCCGGACCCGGCCTGCGGCCGGTTCGCCGCCGACGTCTGCGCCGCGTACCAGCGCATCGCTGCCACCGGCCAGGCCGACCAGGCCGCCGTCGACCTGCTGCGCCGATCCAGCCCGGCCGGGGTGCTGGACCGGATCGAGGCCCCCACCCTGCTGGTGCAGGGCGCGGCGGACACCCTGTTCCCGCTGGCCGAGGCGGACGCCAACGCCCGGGGGATCGCCGCCAACGGCACCCCGGTCCGGGTCGCCTGGTTCACCGGCGGGCACGACGGTGGCGAGGGGCCGCGTACCGACTCCGACCGGGTGAAGTTCCTGACCGCGCAGTGGCTGGACCACTACGTCGCGGGCAAGGGGGACGCCCCGGGCGACGACTTCACCTTCTCCCGGATCGCCGGCTTCGACGCGCTCGACCGGGGCCTGGTGGCGACCGGGTACCGCAGCGCCGACTACTCCGGGCTGGCCGGGGACGACCGACGTGAGGTGACTGTGACCGGCCCGCCGCAGCCGGTGGCCAACCCGCCCGGCGGGAACCCGGCGGCGATCTCCTCGGTGCCTTTCGCCGGTTCGCTGAGTTCGCTGCTGAGCGGGGTGGCCGGAGACATTCCCGGGCAGCACGCCCGGTTCGAGAGTGAACCGTTGACCGAGGCCGTCGACGTGGTCGGGTCGCCGACAGTGCAGATCCGGGCGGCGTCGGCCACCGGGTCGGCGGTCCTGTTCGTCAAGCTCTACGACGTCGACCCGGAGGGCGGGGCCACCCTGCCCAGCGGCCTGGTCGCCCCGGTGCGGCTGACCGACCTCCCGGCGACAGTCGACGGTGCCGACCCGGTCACCGTCACCCTCCCGGCGATCGTGCACCGGGTCGAGGCCGGACACCGGATCCGGGTGGTGGTCGCCACCTCCGACCAGGGGTACACCACCCCGATCGAACCGGCAGTGCACACAGTGGCGGTCGGCGACACCCCGGTCGGCCTGCCCACGGTCGTCGCCGACCCGATCCCCACCGAGGCGGTGCTCTGGCGGTGGGCGCTGGTCGGGCTGCTCGCCGCGATCGCCGTCGGGCTCGTCGTGGTCGTCACGGTGGTCCGGCTGCGGCACCGTCGCCAGGACAGCTCCGTCCACCCGGAGTACGCCGGGACCCCGCTGGCCGTACGGAACCTGCGCAAGGCGTACGCCGACGGGTTCGTGGCGGTGTCGAACGTGGACTTCGAGGTGCACCCCGGTCAGGTGGTCGGTCTGCTCGGCCCGAACGGTGCCGGCAAGACCACCACCCTGCGGGTGTTGATGGGGCTGACCCAGCCCACCGCCGGGGAGATCTACGTCTTCGGGCACCGGCTGGTGCCCGGCTCCCCGGTGCTGTCCCGTATCGGCGCGTTGGTGGAGGGCCCCGGGTTCCTGCCGCACCTGTCGGGGCTGGAGAACCTGAAGGCGTACTGGCGGGCCACCGGGCGACCGTGGGAGGACGCGCACTTCGACCAGGCGTTGGAGATCGCCGGGTTGGGCTCCTCGGTGCACCGCAAGACCCGTAAGTACAGCCACGGGATGCGCCAACGACTGGCCATCGCCCAGGCCATGCTGGGGCTGCCGGAACTCCTGGTGCTCGACGAGCCGACCGACGGGTTGGACCCGCCGCAGATCGCCGAGATGCGTCGGGTCCTGCAGCGGTACGCCACCGACGGGCGGGCGGTCCTGGTCTCCAGTCACCTGCTGGCCGAGGTGGAGCAGACCTGCACCCACGCGGTGGTGGTGAACAAGGGTCGGATCGTCGCCTCCGGTCCGGTCGAGGAGATCGTCGGAGAGTCGCCGAGCGTGCTGTTCGACGTCACCGACCCGGATGCGGCCAGGGCGGTACTGGACGGCCTGGACGGGGTCCGGGTGCTGCCCGACGCGGAGGGGGCACTGGTGGTGGACACCAACGGCACCGCCCGCAGCGAGGTGGTCGCCGAGCTGGTCCGGGCCGGGGTCGGAGTGGACCGGGTGGTGCCGCGACGCCGCCTGGAGGATGCGTTCCTCGCCCTGGTCGGCGAGAACTCTCGGGGAAGCGGTGACCGGTGATGGGTGAGACGTCGACGAGTGCCGGGACCCGGCCGGCGGCAGCCGGCACCCCGGGTGCCTCGGTCGGGGCGGCGGCAGGCTACCGGCCGTCTGCCACCCTTCCGTTTCGGGCGGAGTTCCGTCGGCAGGCGTCGCGGCGGCGTACCCAGTTGGCGCTCGGTTTCATGGTGCTGCTGCCGCTGATCATCCTGATCGCCTTCCAATTCGACACCGGGGACGACGACCGCCGCAGCGGGGGCGAGTTCTCCAGCCTGGTCGAGCTGGCCACGTCGGGCGGGTTGAACTTCACCCTCTTCTCCATCTTCGTCTCGGCGTCGTTCCTGCTGGTGGTGGTGGTGGCCCTGTTCTGCGGCGACACCGTGGCCAGCGAGGCGAGCTGGGGGAGTCTGCGGTACCTGCTGGCGGTGCCGATCCCCCGGGCCCGACTGCTGGCGGTGAAGCTGGTCGTCGCGCTCACCTACTCGGCACTGGCCCTGCTGCTGCTCGCCGGCACCGCACTGCTCGTCGGCACCCTCAGGTACGGCTGGTCGCCGCTGCGCAGCACCGTCGCCGCCCAGCTCGACCCCGCCGAGGGGCTGCTGCGCCTGCTCGGCGTGCTCGGCTATCTGGCGGTCGTACTCCTGGTGGTGGCCGGGTTGGCGTTCCTGCTCTCGGTGATCACGGACGCCGCTCTCGGCGCTGTCGGCGGGGCGGTCCTGCTCTGGATCCTGTCGAGCATCCTGGACCAGATCACCGCGCTGGGTGTGGTGCGCAACTTCCTGCCCACCCACTACGCCAACGCCTGGTTGGGGCTGCTGTCCACCCCGGTGCAGACCGACGACCTGGTCCGGGGTGCGTTCTCGGCGATCTGTTACGCCACGCTCTTCTGGGGCCTCGCCTTCTGGCGCTTCACCCGCAAGGACGTCACCAGCTGAGTTCCACTTCGGCGCCCGTCCCCGGTCCCGGGGGCGGGCGCTGTCGTGTCTTCTCCGGCGCCCATCCAGGCCCTCCGCGTTCCAACGATCGGGAACCGTCCATGGGAGCGTTCCCACGGAGAGGGAAACTTATCGACGTTGTTAAATCGGAACGGCAGTCTGATGACCCCAAGGTGCTCCCCGTCACGGAGGTGTCAGATGAACGCCGACCGCTTCGCCCAGCCGGTGCTCTCCCTTTTCCGCATGGTCATCGGACTGCTTTTCCTGCTCCACGGTGCGTCCTCGCTCTTCGGCCTCTTCGGGGGTGCCCGGGGCAGCGGAAACGCGGTGCCGATCGGCGAGTGGCCAGGCTGGTGGGCAGCCCTGATCCAGGCGGCCTGCGGCGCACTGGTCCTCGTCGGCCTCTTCACCCGCCCCGCCGCGCTGCTCGCCTCCGGCTCGATGGCGTACGCCTACTTCGTGGTGCACCAGCCCGAGGCCCTGCTCCCGCTGCGCAACAACGGTGAGCTGTCGGTGCTGTTCTGCTGGTCGTTCTTCCTGATCGCCGTCCTCGGCCCCGGCCGGTACGCCCTCGACACCCTGTTGCGTCAGCGCCGTGCCGCCCTGGCCCCCGAGGTCGCCGAGCCCCGCCCGGTCCCCGCCTGATCCGTGCTGCTCCCCGTACCACCACCGCGATCGAGGGGCCTGCGTCGGCGGCGGAACTCCGACGGTGCAGGTCCTCGATCGTTGTGTGCGACTGGAGCCAGCCGGAGTGTCAGGGCCTCAACGACGCCTGTGGGGGTGGAACGACTCTGTCGAGCTGTCGCTCAAGGCTGAGTGGATCGTCGAAGAACTCGACGTCGCTGACGGTTCGGAGTTCGGCGACGATGGCGGCTGACCAGTCCTGTGCCGATCCGGCCAATGCCGCGACCCGACTCTCTCTCGCGACGGTCGAGAGGCCGAACACGTGGTAGCAGTGCTCGGCGGCCTGGTCGGGATCGCGCAGGCTGACAGCCTGGACGTAGGCGGCCTTGCCGTCGTCCGCGACCCGGAGCGTGACCGACCGGCTGCGCCCCGACTCCAGTGGAATCGGTGCGTCTCGCTGGAGCTTGCGGTTGCGGCCGGCCCAGACGGTGACTCGATCGGTCACCCGGTCGACGAACCTCGTACCGGCTTGGCGTGGCGCGAGCCATCGAAGCTGATCGGCCCGCAACGAAGCCTGCGCGACATCGAGCACCAGCCTGCCCAGGTCCTGAGCGGTTCCGAAGGTGGAGATCTCACCCGGCACCGCGTTGACGCCGTTCAGGTCGTCTCCTGCCATGATCTCGGTGAATGCCTCGGCCGCACGTCCGGCAGAGAGATTCACCCCCGCCAGCGCCAGCAGGGACGCCGCAGCGGCGCGATCGGTCACTCGGTAACCGGACCCCATCGGTTCGACGAGTACCCGTACGCCGTCACCGTCGCCGTAGGTCAGCGGAAGATCTACCAACAGGCCATCGCCGTACGGGTGCACGACAGTGCCGTCGTTGACGGCCCGAAGGAGCATGCCGATGACGGTCGTGGCATCCACGATCATTCCCTCCTCACGGCTCTCGCCAGATGAAGTCGTCCCCGATCGCGATGAAACACTCCGCAGCGAAGGCTTCCAGGATCGCACGGTACGTGCCGGGTGCGACCCTTGGTTGCAACGGGACGAAGGGGATGTCGTCAGGTTCGTAGGCCTTCTCGTCACCCCCGCCGGGCTCACTCCGGTGCTTGTGGGTGCCAGAGAAGGGGCGATGTGGGGTGTTCAGGCACAACCTGCGGGCGGAGAATCCCCATCGCCCATCGCCGATGAGATACTGAAGGGTGGGCTCGCTCGGCTTCAGTTCGTTGACGGTCATGCGAAGTCGGCAAGGGGCCAGCGCGCTGATGGCAGTATCGACTCGAATGATTCCGTTCTTGATCACGGAGCCTTTGGTGGCCCAGGTGACACCACCCACGGTGACGGCTTTCGAAAGCGGCGACAGGAGGGCGCCGAGGTTGGCGGCCGTCATCAACTGCGACATCTGCCGACTCACATCCGTGCCCTTCTGCGGCTGACTGCTGCCATCGAGAGGCGAGGCGCTTTCACTCGCGTACGAGAGTCGCACATTATCGAAGATGGTCGTGATCGTGAGATCCGACTCGCTGGACGAGAGCCGTCGGAGTGCTGGCATTCGCCTGAGGTCGAGCCGTGGCCGAGTTACCTGGGCTGCTCCACGCCGAACCGGCGTTCGCGCCGGCTGGAGTCTGACATGCAGTGGTTCCAGCCGGCGCGGTCGGTCGGGCTTCGTCCGGTGTGCCGGTCAGCTACAGACCCGCCACTGGTCGCCCTCCTGGACCACCTGGAAGACCTCGGCCTCGCTGTCCCAGGAGACGTGCACCTCGGCCCGGCTGTTGCCGTTCGACGTGCGTACCGAGGTGTTGGTGATCCGGTAGCTGCCCTTGTCCGGCTCGGCGGCCCACTCCCGGGCGAACTGCTCCTCGGTCACCCGGTTGCGGACCGCGCCGCAGAGCCGGTCGTAGGCGGCCGGGTAGTTGCCGGCGTTGGCGTCGTCCAGATAGCCGGTGACGGCGTCCCGGGGTCCTGAGGTGGCGTCCTGGACGGTGCGGAACAGCCAGAAACCACCGCCGACAGCCCCGCCGCAGCAGAGCAGGGCGACGATGGCCCCGACGATGATCAAAGTTTTGGCGGTCTGGCCCATCCCACTCTTCTTCGGCGGGGGTCCGGGCATTCCGGGTGGAGGATAGTAGGTCACCCTGGCAGCGTAGAAACCCCAGGCCACCCCGGGTGAACGAGCCGCCCCCCGGGGACGGGCGGTCGGGTCCCCGGACCTTTCAGATGGTCCGAAGGTAGCCGCGTACCTGGTCGCGGGTTTGTCGACCATTCCTGCTCGTTCACCAACGTCGCGGTGTAGGCGCCACCGGCCACCCCACCCAGCTCCAGCAGTCTTCCCAGGACCTCCTTCGGGCCCTCGAACCTCCAGAGCCGGAGAAAGGACGACTCCTGTTCCTGCCGCCGATTCCGCCTGCGGCGATGGTTCACCACTCGATCACGGGGTCGAGGAAGGCGCACTGGGTGGCGACCATCATCGGCAGGTTCGCCGCGACCTCCTGGGCGATCTCGTGGGCGTCGCCCCGGTCGACGTCCTCCTCGTCGTCCTGGGCGGCCAGATACTCGCAGGCCGCCCAGAGGTTCGGGTGGAGGAAGGAGAACGCCCACATCACGTAGGCCGTGTTGTGGACCGCGACCCGGGGCTGCCCGTGGTGGCCCATCCGGTGGTACTCCGGCTCCTCGGGCGTGGTGCCCAGCCCCTCGGCGGTCGGGAAGAGCCGGTACCTGCGGAACACCGGCTCCAACGGGCCGTCCGGGTCGAACTCCAGCAGCAGGCCCCGGCGGACCAGACCGGCCACCAGTTCCTCGACGTCGGGACTCGGATCCGGTGCGGCGCTGATGGTGCGGACCAGCTGCGTCCGGTCGACCTGGAGCTTCGAGTGTGCCCTCACGTCGAGGTGGGCGAAGCCGTACGCGCCGAGCTCTGCTTCGGTCAGGTCCACCACGTCACCGCCGAGGTGGACCTCGAAGGTCTCCGGTACGAGGTCGGGCGGACGGACGTACCGGTGCTGTGGGCCGAGGCTGAAACCGACGGGGACGATCACACCTGGCACGCTGACTCCCTCCCTGCGGAGGCCGGTGGGCTCGGTCGCCGCCCTGTCCGGCTGCGGCTCAGTCGGTCAACGAGCGACCCCGGGTGACCGCAGCGGTCACCCGAGGACGCCGATGTAATTGCGGGCGGCATCGGAGCTGCCCTGGATGAGGTGGAGCGCCTCGCCGAGACGTTGCCGGCTCTGTTCGGCGCGCCCGATCGCCTCGGTGAGCGCCGGATGCCCGGTTCCGGCGGCGACGGCACGCAGGCGGACGAGGGTCTGCTCGGTCTGTTCGAGGCTGGACCGGATCTGGCCGACCACCACGTCGCCCTGCTCGGTGGCCTGGATCAGCGCGGCCTTGACCTGCTCGATGCTCGCCATGCCAGCCCTTCCCGGTCGGCGGCGTTCGGGTGTCGTCGAGGCGGTGCGATGGAGCTGATCGCTGCGTCGCGGCACACTCTATCGAAACAGGTGGATCGAAGTCTCGCTTTGAGTCGCCACTGCGACACTCAGCGTCTTCGGTGTGACCGATCCGTCACCGGGTGCGGCTCACACGGTGGGAAGGCCGGGTGGCGGAGGCCGCCGCCGGTCGTAGACTCGGCGGCACAACTGAATACCTCATCCAGAGGGGCTGAGGGATACGGCCCGACGACGCCCCGGCAACCACCCGCACCATGACGCTCGCCGACGAGCGGACCGCGGGCAGGTGCCAATTCCGTCCCCGCCGCAGGGTGCGATGCGGGGAAAGATGAGAGGAAACGATCTCCAGTGACGTCGACCCTCGCCTCCGGCATCGACACCACCACCAGCCCCGCCCGCGCCCTGGTCTGTCGGGCCTGTCACGCGCGCTACCCGCTCGCCGCCCAGCACGCCTGTTTCGAGTGTTTCGGCCCCCTGGAGGTCGACTACGACCTCGCCGCGCTCGGTCGGGTCACCCGCGAGCAGATCGAGGCCGGTCCGAAGAACATCTGGCGGTACGCCGCCCTGCTGCCCGCCGGACAGGACCCGACGACCCGGGTCACCCTGGACCCCGGGTTCACCCCGCTGGTCGCCGCCGGGAACCTCGCCGCCGAACTGGGCATCACCGCTGACCTCTGGGTCAAGGACGACAGCGCCAACCCCACCCACTCGTTCAAGGACCGGGTCGTCTCGGTGGCCCTGACCGCCGCCCGGTCGCTGGGGTTCACCCGGTTCGCCTGTGCCTCCACCGGGAACCTGGCCAACTCGGTCGCCGCCCACGCGGCCCGGGCCGGATCACCGTCGGTCGTCTTCATCCCCGGCGACCTGGAGCCCGGCAAGATCCTCACCACCGCCGTGTACGGCGGGGAACTGGTAGCCATCGACGGCTCGTACGACGACGTGAACCGGCTCTGCGGTGAGCTGGTGGAGACCGACGAGTTCGAGGACACCGCGTTCGTCAACGTCAACGTCCGGCCGTACTACGCCGAGGGCTCCAAGACCCTCGGGTACGAGGTGGCCGAGCAGCTCGGATGGCGGATTCCGGCGCAGGTGGTCATCCCGATGGCCAGCGGTGAGCTGCTCACGAAGGTCGACAAGGCGTTCAGCGAGCTGGTGGAGATCGGCCTGGTCGAGGCCCCGCCGAACGGGTGGAGGGTCTTCGGTGCCCAGTCCGCCGGATGCAACCCGATCGCCACCGCCCTGCACGCCGACACCGACACCATCACCCCGGTCCGGCCGACCGGGATCGCCAAGTCGCTCAACATCGGCGACCCGGCCGCCGGCCTGTACGCCCTGGAGGCGGTCCGCCGGACCGGCGGGTGGATGGAGTACGTCGACGACGACGAGATCCGCGCCGGGATCCGGCTGTTGGCCCGTACCACCGGGGTCTTCGCCGAGACGGCGGGCGGGGTGACGGTGGCGGTGCTGCGCAAGCTGGTGGAGTCCGGTCGGCTCGACCCGACCGCCGAGACGGTGGTGTTCAACACCGGCGAGGGACTGAAGACGATCGACGCGGTGGCCGGTGAGGTCGGCCCCACCCACCGGATCAAGCCGTCCCTGCGCGCGGCCCGGCAGGCTGGTCTGCTCGGCTGACCCGGGTCGTCCACCCGGGCGGGTGCGGTGTCCTCTGTATGGGGGATACGGCCGATCCGGCGGGTAACCGGTTTTTCGCCCTGAGTACGAAAAACCTGTCGCCTAGGGGTTGACGCCCGGTTTCGGACGGCGCAGGATTGCCGATGCGGGAGGGCGTTTCGCCGAAGACTTTCGAGTTCTTGCGACCCCAACGCCGGAGGCGTTGTGCGATCGTCCCTCCCGACCAACCTCCTTCGGGCCAGCGAGTAAATCGCTGGCCCGAAGTTCGTTTCTGCCGCAGGCTGCGATGCATGGCCATCACGATCAGCCCGTTCGACGCCGACGATCCGGCGGCGATCGAGGCGGCGTACCGGATCGGTGCCGCCGCCGAGCGAGTGGACGTCCCCGATCTCCCGCCCCTGTGCTGGCAGTCCTTCGAGGGCACCGTCCGGCACCCGATGCCCGGGCGTCGGCAGCTCTGGGCGCTGGCCCGGCTCGACGGCGAGCCGGCCGGGTACCTCAGCGTGGAACTGCACGAGCTGGACAACCTCGACCTGGCCACCAGCGAGCTGGTCGTCGACCCGGCGTACCGGCGGCGGGGTGTCGGGCGGGCCCTGCACGGGCACGCGCTGGGGCTGGCCCGCGAGAACGGCCGCAAACAGCTCATCTTCGGTGTCGTGTCGGCGCTCCCCGGGGGCGAGACCCGGCCGGAGCCCGGCACGGCCTTCGCCACCGCGATGGGGGCGACCCCGGCCCTGCTGGAGGTCCGTCGTCGGCTCGACCTGCACCGACTGGACTCCGCCGGGCTCGACGCGGCGGCAGCCGAGGCGCAGGCCCACGCCGCCGGGTACGAACTGGTCCGCTGGGGCGGGCAGACCCCGCCGGAACACCTCGCCGACATCGTCTACCTCGACGGCCGGATCCTGATCGACGTCCCCCTCGGTGACCTGGGGTGGGAGCCGGAGAAGGTGGACGCCGACCGGGTCCGGGGGACCGAGCGGGCGCTGGCCCTCCGCGGGCACCGGCGGTACCAGCAGGGCGTTCGACACGTTGCCTCCGGCCGGGTGGTCGCCTGGACGGTGCTGGAGTTCAGCGCCTCGCCCCCCTGGCACGCCTACCAGCAGATCACCATCGTGGACCCGGAGCACCGGGGCCGTCGGCTCGGCCTGCTCGCCAAGATCGCAAATCTGCGGTACGTCCTCACCCGAGAACCCGGGCTCCGGTACGTCGACACCTGGAACGCGGAGGTCAACACCCACATGATCGCGGTGAACGAGCGGATGGGGTTCCGGGCTGTCGACGCCTGGACGGAGTGGCAACAGACCCTCTGACTTGTGACACCGGTCTACAGAAGTGGCCGCCATCTGTTGCATGATGGCGGGCATGACGGAGACCCCGCACCCCCTGTACGACCGGCACGCCGACACCCTCAACCGGGCGCTCACCGCGATCACCGACCGGGGCTACTGGTCCGCGTACCCCGAGTCCCCCAGCCCCCGGGTGTACGGCGAGACCGCCGCGGCCGACGGGAAGGCCGCCTTCGAGGCGTACCTCGACGGCGACTTCCCCCTCGACCAGCCCGGCGCCGGTGAACGGACCGCCACCGAGTCCAGTCCCTTCGGGCTCAAGCTCGGGGTGCGGTACCCGCACTCCGACGCGGAGACCCTGGTCGCCGCCGCCTCGGCCGCGCTCCCGACCTGGCGGGACGCCGGTCCGCAGACCCGGGCCGGTGTCTGCCTGGAGATCCTCGCCCGACTTCACGAGCACGTCTTCGAGCTGGCCAACGCGGTGCAGTTCACCACCGGTCAGGCCTTCGTGATGGCCTTCCAGGCCGGTGGCACGCACGCCTTCGACCGCGCCCTGGAGGCGCTCGCCTACGGGTACGCCGAGATGACCCGGCACCCGGGGACGGCCGGCTGGGAGAAGGCCGCCGGCAAGGGCGACCCGCTGCGGATGACCAAGAGGTTCCACGTGGTGCCGCGCGGAGTGGCCCTGGTCGTCGGCTGCAACACCTTCCCGACCTGGAACTCGTATCCCGGGCTCTTCGCCTCGCTGGTCACCGGGAATCCGGTGATCGTCAAGCCGCACCCCCGGGCGGTCCTTCCCCTGGCCATCACGGTCCGCTACGCCCGCGAGGTCCTCGCCGAGGCCGGGTTCGACCCCAACCTGATCCTGTTGGCCCCGGAGGCCCCCGGCGAGAAGCTCGCCTCCACCCTGGCCCTGCATCCGGCGGTCAGGATCGTCGACTTCACCGGCTCCACCGAGTACGGCGACTGGCTGGAGGCGAACGCCCGGCAGGCGGCCGTCCACACCGAGAAGGCCGGGCTGAACGCGGTGGTGGTCGACTCCACCGACGACTTCGCCGGGATGTGCCGCAACCTCGGTTTCACCCTGACCCTCTACAGCGGACAGATGTGCACCACCTCGCAGAACATCCTCGTCCCGGCCGGTGGCATCGAGACCGACCAGGGACACAAGAGCCTCGACGAGGTGGCCGCCGGGATCGCCGGTGCGATCGGCAAGATCACCGCCGACCCGGCCCGGGGAGTGGAGCTGACCGGGGCGATCGTCAACGAGGGGGTCCTGGAGCGTCTCGCCGAGGTGGCGGGCGTCGGTGAGACCGTCCTGCCCTCCCGGGCTGTCGAACACCCGGCCTTCCCGGACGCAGTGGTCCGGACCCCGACCCTGGTCAAGCTTGCGGCGGACGCCGTCGACACGTACGGCCGGGAGTGGTTCGGGCCGATCTCGTTCGTCATCGCCACCGACTCCACCGCCCACAGCCTGGAGCTGTTGAGGTCCACGGTGGGGGAGAAGGGCGCGTTGACAGCCGCCGTCTACTCGACCGACCCCGCCGTCCTGGACGCCGTCGAGGCCGCCGCCGTCGAGGTCGGCGTGCACCTGTCGGCCAACCTGACCGGAGGGGTCTTCGTCAACCAGTCGGCGGCCTTCTCCGACTTCCACGGCAGCGGGGCCAACCCGGCCGCCAACTCCGCACTCACCGACGGCGCGTACGTCGCCAACAGGTTCCGCATCGTCCAGTCCCGCCGCCCCGCCTGAAGTGTGTGAGGAGGGGCCTCTCCTCTGGAAAGGGGCCCCTCCTCACCTCCACCGGCGGCGGGTGCCCTCGTGGTGGACCGGTCAGGCCGAGCGGCGCATCTGCATCTCGGTCAGCTCGGGGATCCTCGGGTGCGGGACGCGTACTCCGGTGTCGACGAAGCCCAACCGCTGGTAGGCCCGGACCGCCCGGTCGTTGCCGACCACCACCTCCAGCATCAGCTCCGGGCGACCACACGCCTGTGACCAGGCGGCCACCCCGTCGATCAGATCGGCGAGCAGTCCACTGCCGCGCCAGGCCGGGGTGACGTAGACGGCGAAGACCACAGTGACGTCGGGCTCACCCGGCAGCACCGTGCCGCCGGCGTGCCCGACGAGTCGACGGTGCCGCTCGGGGACGC
>NZ_JBEPEQ010000032.1:0-50235 GCF_040300925.1 Micromonospora sp. NPDC000207 | reverse complement strand
GCGGCCGGGGCAGCGCTGCTGGCCGCCCCCGGTGCGGTCGCCGCGCTCGCCGCCGGGTTCGGCAACTCCCCGCAGGTAGTGGTGACCTCGGCGCTGGCCGCCACGAGCCTCGGACTGGCGGTGGTCGGTGCCTTCCGCCGTCGGATCCCGCAGTACCTGCCGTACGTGAGCGCCGGCGTGGCCGTCGGTGCCACGATCAGCGCCCTGGCGAGCGTCTTCGCCGGTCTCCCCTTCGGGGTGTACGCCGCAGTGGCGGGTCTGCTCGGAGTGCTGGCCGAACTGCTGCGCGCGGCCACCGACCCGCCGGTCGAGACCGCCCGGCCGCTACACCGCTGGTCGATGCTGCTCGACGGGGCGCTGCGTCGCGGACCGGACGACGGTGCGCCCCGATGGCGGGTCAACCCGGCCGCCGGGGCGCTGGCCGCCGCCGCGCTCCCCATCGTCCTGGCCGTCGTCTCCGTCGCACCGGCGCTGCTGGCCGCGCTGGTGCAGCCGTACCGGACGCTGACCCGGATCTGGCAGGGTCCGCCGCCGGAGCTGCTCACCCCGCCCCCTGGTGCGGTGAACGCCACCCACGTGTTGACGGCGCTGCTGCTCACCGGCACTGCGGCGCTCGCCGCGACCGGGTTCACCGCCGGCCGGTGGGCCCGGGCCGTCCCGGTGGTGCTCCCCGGGGTGGCGGTGACGCTGCTGATCACCCCGGTCTCCCTCGGTCGGCCCTGGCCGGCGGGGGCGGCCGCCGGACTCGTCGTCTTCGCCCTCACCATGTTGGCGTTGGCGCTGGCCCGTCCCCCGTCCCGGCTGGAGCGGGCCCGTTCGCTGCGCTCGGCGCGGGTGTTGGCCTTCGTGATCGGGTTGGCCGCCGGAGGTGCCGGACTGGCCGGGGCGCTGGCCACCCAGGGACTGACCCTCCAGGCCC
Source organism: Micromonospora sp. NPDC000207 (assembly GCF_040300925.1). Taxonomy (NCBI): domain Bacteria; kingdom Bacillati; phylum Actinomycetota; class Actinomycetes; order Micromonosporales; family Micromonosporaceae; genus Micromonospora; species Micromonospora sp. NPDC000207. The sequence continues at coordinate 49,316 of NZ_JBEPEQ010000032.1, read as the reverse complement.
TGGGTGGTGGGGCCGCAGTGGGTACTGTCGTCGCCCTGTTCGGCCGGACCCAACGGGCCCGCATCCTCGGCTGGCTCTTCGCCTCGCTCAAGGCGCAGCTCTTCGTGCTCACCCTCGGTCTGGTCGTCGGCCTGGCCCCGGTCTGGTCCGCGTTCGGGGTGCTGGCCGTCGGTGCGGCGTTGCAGGTGGTCGCCGCGACCCTGCCCCGGCTGCGCCGTCCCCAGGCGTACCGGGAGGCGGCCACCGTGGAGTGGAGCGGGTACGCCGCCGCGCTCATCGCGTTGGCACTGGCCTTCGACTCCCCCCGGCACATCGCCGCCCTGCTCGCCGCCTGGGGGGCGCTGCTCGGGCTGGCGGCCACCCGTCCGAGGCGACGGCCGGTGGAGCGGCAGATCCTGTTCTGGGGTGTGGTCCTCTGCGAGATCACCGCCTGGTGGATCCTGATGCGGGTCGCCGAGGTGGCGCTGCCCGAGGCGTACACTCTGCCCTTCGCGGTCCTGGCCCTGCTCGTCGGGCTCCTGGAGCTTCGGCAGCGACCGGACCTGAGCAGCTGGGTGGCGTACGGGCCGGCGTTGGTCGCCGCCTTCCTCCCCACCTGCGCGATCGTGCTGGCCACCGATTCGAGCATGCTCCGTCAGGTGTTGCTCCTGCTCGGGGCGGTGGCGGTGCTGATCTTCGGTTCGGTACGGCAGCAGCAGGCCCCGGTGGTGATCGGGGCGGTGGTGACAGTCGTCGTGGCGGTGCACGCCCTGTTCAGCCTCGGGCCGTGGCTGGTGCTGATCCCGGTCGGCCTGGTCCTGCTCGTCCTGGGCGCGAGCAACGAACGCCGTCGCCGCGCCCAGGAACGTCTCCAGACCGCGCTGCGCGGGATGCGGTGAGGAGCCGGGTGTGGCTCAGCCGAGGGTGGCGTGCAGTGCCGCTTCCTTCTCGGCCACCAGCTTCTCCAGGCTCTCCTGGTACACCACCATCCGGCCGCGCAGCTCCTCGTCGGCGGCGGCGAGGATCCGGACCGCGAGCAGCCCGGCGTTACGGGCGTTGCCGATGGACACGGTGGCCACCGGTACGCCAGCCGGCATCTGCACGATCGACAGGAGCGAGTCCATCCCGTCGAGGTGCTTCAACGGCACCGGTACGCCGATCACCGGCAGCGGGGTGACCGAGGCGACCATGCCCGGCAGGTGGGCGGCACCCCCGGCCCCGGCGATGATCACCTTGAGGCCCCGGTCCACTGCGGTCCGGCCGTAGTCGATCATCTTGCCGGGGGTGCGGTGGGCGGAGACGACGCCCACCTCGTAGCCGACCCCGAACTCGGTCAGGGCCTCTCCGGCTGCCTTCATGGTCGGCCAGTCCGAGTCGCTACCCATGATCAAACCGACGGTGGTCATGCGGGTCCTCTTCTCGTTCACGGACGGCCGACGGTCAGCCAGCGGGCGGCGCGGGCCGCACGGGCCCGTACGTCGGTCAGGTCGTCACCGAGGACCGTCACGTGCCCGATCTTGCGGCCGGGACGGACCTGCTTGCCGTACAGGTGGACCTTGGCACCGGGCTCGGCGGCGAAGAGGTGGTGCAGCCGCTCGTCGAGCGTGATGCCGCCCGGCTCGCCACCGAGGACGTTCGCCATCACCACCACCGGGGCGGTCAGCCCGGTGTCACCCATCGGGTAGTCGAGCACCGCCCGCAGGTGCTGCTCGAACTGGGAGGTCCGGGCCCCCTCGATGGTCCAGTGCCCGGAGTTGTGCGGGCGCATCGCCAGCTCGTTGACGACCAGCCCGGCGGGGGTCTCGAAGAGTTCGACGGCGAGCAGGCCGACCACCCCGAGGGCGGTGGCCAGGTCGATGGCGAGCTGCTGGGCGGCGACCGCCCGCTCCTCGGACAGCCCGGGGGCCGGGGCCAGCACCTCGACGCAGATCCCGTCGACCTGCACCGTCTCCACCACCGGGTACGCCGCCACCTGCCCGAACGGGGATCGGGCCACCTGCACTGCGAGTTCCCGGCGCAGGGCCACCTTCTCCTCGACGATCAGCTTGGTGCCCCCGGCGAGGAGGGTGGCGACCAGCTCGGTGGCGTGGGCGGCGTCGTCGACCAGCCAGACGCCCCGCCCGTCGTACCCGCCCCGAGCCGCCTTGAGCACCACCGGCCAGCCCTGCTCGTCGCCGAAGGCGGTCACGTCGGCGGGGTCGGCCACCGGCCGCCAGGCCGGGTTCGGCGCACCCAGCTCGCCGAGGCGCTCCCGCATCACCTGCTTGTCCTGGGCGTGCACCAGGGCGTCGGCCGGCGGGAAGAGCTTCACCCCCTCGGCGGCGAGCGCACCGATGTGCTCGGTGGGTACGTGCTCGTGGTCGAAGGTGACCACGTCACACCCCTTGGCGAAGGTGCGCAGGGCCGTCAGGTCGGTGTGGTCGCCGTACTGCACGTCGGCGGCGACCAGGGCGGCGCCGTCGTCGGGAGACTGGGCGAGTACGCGTAGCGACTGGCCGAGGGCGATCGCGGCCTGGTGGGTCATGCGGGCCAGCTGGCCGCCCCCCACCATGCCGACAACGGGAAGTCCGGTTCGGGTGTCCATCTCGCCGGCAAGCCTAACGGCGTCCCCGTCGGCCTTCGGCCGGAGGTGGGCAAGTGTGAGAAGGGCACCCCTGTCGAAAGTACGCGTCGACAGGGGCCGGCCCTTCCCTACAGCTGGTCGAGCAGGTGGTCGACGGTGGTCACCGGCTGGCGGCAGACGAACCCCTGGCAGACGTACGCGGTGGGCTGTCCGTCCTGCATCGGCCGGTCGGCGAGCAGCGGCACCCCCTGCTGGTCGGCGGCTCCGGCCACCACCACCGCCCCGGGCGGGGCGTGCCGGATCGCCGCCGCGACCAGCGGATCACCGGCCGGGTCGGCGGTGACCACCGCGATCTCGTACGGCCCGGCGAGCAGCCCCTCCCCCACTGTCGCCGCGTACCCGGTGAACCGGGCGTGTCGGCCGACGATCGGGGCGACGGTGGCCAACGCCGCCTCGGCGGCCTCCCGGTACCGGGGCTCCCCGCTCAACGCCGAGTACGTCACCAGCGCCGCGGCGATCGCCGACCGGCCCGACGGGGTGGCGTTGTCGGTCGGGTCGGCCGGTCGGGCGACCAGCTGCTCGGCGTCGTCGGCGGTGTCGTAGAACCCGCCCCCGGGGGCGGCGAACCGGGCCAGGGCGGTGTCCAGGAGCTGCCCGGCCAGGGTGAGCCACCGGCCCTCCCCGGTGAGCTGGTGCATGGCGCAGAACGCCTCGGCCACGCACCCGTAGTCCTCCAGGACCCCGGCGGGTTCCCCGACGACGCCGTCGCGGGAGACCCTGCGCAGCCGTCCGTCGACGACGTGCACCCGGGCCAGGTGTTCGGCGGTGTCCCGCAGCGCCCCGTCGGCGACGATCGCCACCCCGGCGAGGAGGTTGTCCGCGCTGCCCAGGGCGGGCCGGTCGGTCGGGTTCGGGGTGCCTGCGGCCGACTCCGGGCCGGCCGCGTTGTCGATCTCGACGAACCGGACGAACTCGGTGAGGGCGGTGACGGCCAGGCCGTTCCAGGCGGCCACCACCTTGTCGTCGCGGGCCGGCTGGGGTCGGGTGTCCCGGGCGGCCAGGAGTCGACCGACCACCTCCTGCCACCGGCTGCGCACCTCCGGGGCGGCGTCGTCGACGTCCCGGGCCAGCCGGAGCACGCTCATGCCGTCCTCAAAGGTGCCGGCGTCGGTGACCGTGAACAGGTCGGCTGCCCACCGGCCGTCGGTCTCCCCCAGGGCCTCGACGAGCTGGGCGGGCGTCCAGGCGTAGGTCAGCCCCTCCACCCCGTCGGTGTCGGCGTCGAGGGCCGAGGCGAAGCCCTGACCGGGGCGGTGCAGCTCGTCGGCGAGGAACCGGGCGACGTCCCGGGCCACCCGCTTGGCCAGCGGGTCACCGGTGAGCCGCCACAGCTGGGTGTAGACCCGCAGCAGCAGGGCGTTGTCGTAGAGCATCTTCTCGAAGTGCGGGACCGTCCAGTGCCCGTCCACCGAGTACCTGGCGAAACCGCCGGCGAGCTGGTCGTACAGGCCGCCTCGGGCCATCGCCTCGCAGGTGTGCCTGACGATCTCCAGGCTCTCGGCCGACCCGGTCCGCTGGTGGTGCCGGAGCAGGAAGAGCAGGTTCATGTGCGGGGGGAACTTCGGGGCCCCGCCGAACCCGCCGTTCTCCCTGTCGTACTCCTTGGCGAGCTGGGCGGCGGCGGCGTCGAGCAGGTCGGCGGTGAGCGGGGCGGTGGGACCGCCGACGGCCTGCGCGCCGCCGATCGCCTCGACCACCGCGGCCCCCTGCTGGAGTACGGCGTCGCGCTGCTCCCGCCAGGCCGTCCCGACCGACTCCAGCAGCCGGACGAAGTTGGGCTTCGGGAAGTAGGTGCCGCAGAAGAACGGGGTGCCGTCCGGCGTGGCGAAGACGGTCATCGGCCATCCGCCCTGCCCGGTCATCGCCTGGGTGGCGGTCATGTAGACGGCGTCGACGTCGGGGCGTTCCTCCCGGTCCACCTTGATCGCCACGAACCCGGCGTCGATCAGCGCCCCGACCGCCTCGTCCTCGAACGATTCGTGTGCCATCACATGGCACCAGTGACAACTCGAATACCCGATACTGATCAGCACTGGTACGTCTCGTCGTCTGGCTTCTGCAAAGGCGTCTTCTCCCCACGGCCACCAGTCCACCGGGTTGGCGGCGTGCTGGAGAAGGTAGGGGGAAGTGCTGTCAGAGAGCCGGTTCACGACTCCCACCCTCTCACGCCAAGGCATCACGTTGCCGGCATGGCGTCCTCCTCGGTCCCCGCAGTCGGTCAGCGACGCGGCGAGCACAGCCTCATCTCCCAATCGTCAGGTACGATAGCAGAGTTGTGACGATCGGGAGACTGGGGGGCTGAATGGCTAGACGCACCATCGAGGTCGATGACGAAGTGTTCGCCTTCCTGCAGCAGCACTGCGAGCCACTGATCGACACACCGAACGATGTGCTGCGCCGCCTGCTTCTCAGCGGAGACTCGGAGGAACCACCAGAGAAGCCCGCACCAACCAGGCCGCGCTTGCTGCGACGACCAGGAGCCCTGCTGCCGTTGATCAACGCCAACGTTGTCGCGCCCGGGGACGTTCTACGGCACGAGCAGCCGAGACGGCGCATGGTTCACGAGGCAACCATCACGCCACGAGGCTGGCTCAAGCTTGCGGACGGAAGGTCCTTCTCGACTCCGTCACGAGCGCTTGCGGAGCAAACCGGGACAACGATCAACGGCTGGATTTATGTCCACGTGCCAAGCGGGAAGCCGCTTTATGTACTCCGGCGCCAAGTCGAGCACGGCTAGGAGTTGCACTCCCAATCGTCAGTCTCTACGATTTAGAGAGTTAGCCTGGCAGTCACTCACAGGGACAGCCATGGAGTACATCTGATCGGAACTCAGCGCATACAAAACCCCGGCGGCATGCCCTCGCAGGCAGAGGCGGACCGGGGTCTTCGTGGTGAATCATAGCGCACTTTGACCAGGAGCGGGAGACGGGCATGCAGGTGGAAGAGCTGACGGTGCTCGAACAGCGCCTCTCACCTGAGCGCCTGGGTCCGTACAAGGCGGAGTGCGGCGGCGATCTGCGGGCAGCACTCGCGCTGTATCGGTGGAACGTCGAGGCCACGGCAGCGCTCTCGGCAACCTTGGGCCACGTCGAGGTGCTGTTGCGAAACGCCCTACACTTCGAACTCGAAGCCTGGTCTGCCCCAACCTTCGGCGAGCCACGCTGGTACCTCAATCCCCGATCTTCGGCGTTACCGAACGGTTTCCTGTTCGCTGAGGCTGTCGATGACATCGCCAAGGCGAGGGCTCGTGCCGTACGTAACGGGCGCCCCGAAACGCCTGGACGCGTCGTCGCAGAACTAAACCTTGGTTTCTGGCGGTTCCTGCTCGCTCGTCGGTACGACCGTGGACTGTGGCATCCCTGCCTTCACAAGGCTTTTCCTCGTCAGCGACGAGCAGCGGTCTTCGATGCGGTCGGCGCGCTGCACGAGGCACGAAACCGGATGGCCCACCACGAACCGATGTTCAATCGACCCCTGGTCAGCCTGTACCAAACTTCGCTGCAAGTCGCCGACTGGATCTGCCCCACGAGTCGACGCTGGGTCGAGCAGGGCAACCGAGTCATCACCATTCTCACGGCCCGACCGCCCGTAGCCGGCAACCCACGATGACTGACGTGGCATAACGAATCACTAGCGAAGCGTCACGGGCGGTGTCGCCTGATACGACGGGCTTCGCTGTCATGCCGGCTGACGCTCTACTGGGTTGCGATGTTCACTGGCACCAGTGGCACGCGGAATACCCGATGGAGATCAGGACCGGCACGTCACGCCGCTTGGCCTCGGCGAACGCCTCGTCGCACCAGGGCCACCAGTCCACCGGGTTGTCGGCGTGCTGGAGCAGGTAGGGGCTGGTGGCGTCGACGAGTCGGCTCACCCGACGACCATATCCACCCGGGAGCGGGTCCGCCCGCCTGCCGGCGATCACCGGACGACCTTCCCCCGTTCATCCTCATGCATTTATATCTGTGCATGTGTCGGCGTCTCGCCGACCAGCCCCTCGAAGGAGGCACACATGCGCGGATTCCGTCCCCTGGCTGCGCTCACGTCGGTGGCGGTGGTCGCGGCGGTACTGACCGCCGCCCCCACCCCGGCCCTCTCCGCCCCCGGGTCCGCCGCCGACCCGGCCGCCCGGATCTCGGCCACGACCGCCGTCGGCACCCACAACGCGTACGAGAAGGCCACCTACCCCTATCTGGCGCAGGCCCTCGACTCCCGGGTCGGCATGATCGAGCTGGACGTCTGGCCGGACATCATCAGCAGGGTGTGGCGGGTCAGCCACTCCAACCCGCTCGGCAACGACAACAACTGCGTGCAGGCGTCCACCCCGGCCCAGCTCTACACCGGCCTCCGGAACCGGAACCTGGACCACTGCCTGGACAACGTCCGCCTCTGGCTGGACGCCCACCCGGACGCCGGACCCCTGATGATCAAGATTGAGTTGAAGACCGGGTTCAGCAGCCGCACCGGCCAGGGACCGGCCCAGCTCGACGCCCTCCTCGCCGCCCGCCTCGGTGACCGGGTGTTCCGCCCCGCCGACCTGCTCGGCACCCATCCCACACTGGACGCGGCGGCCCGCGCCGACAACTGGCCGACCCGGGCCCAGCTCGCCGGGAAGGTCATCGTCCACCTGATCCCCGGAACCGTCGAGCAGGGCAATCCGACCGACCTCCTCTGGACCGACGTCGAGTACGCCCGCCACCTGGTCGCCCTGCGCGCCGCCGGCACCCTCGGCTCGGCCCGGGCCTTCCCCGCCGTACTCCGTGCCCAGGCCGGGGACCCCCGCACCCGGTACGCCGAGACCGCCCTGCGCCCCTGGTTCGTCGTCTTCGACGGCAACACCTCGGCCTACCTCGACGGCGGGATCGACACGTCCTGGTACCACGCCAACCACTACCTGCTGGTGATGACCGACGCCCACAAGCTCGCCCCGGCGGTCGGGAACGACCCGGTGGCCGCCGCCGCCCGGGTGGCACTCCTGGCCCGGTCGTACGCCACCATCGCCTCGGCCGACTGGGCCGCCCTCCCCACGGTCCTCGACGACGTCGTCCCCCGGGGCTGACCGACCGACGGCCACCCGCTCAGGAGGCGCCGTCGGCCCGGAGGGGGAGGACGTTCGGGCGGGTGGTGTCGATCATGGAGCCGAGAACCGCGCTGATCTTGTCGGCCGGGATCGGCTTGCAGAAGTGGTACCCCTGAGCAGCGGTGCAGCCCAGCTCGGCCAGGGCGAGCCGCTGCTCGGCGGTCTCCACCCCCTCGGCCACCACCCGCAACCCGAGCTCGTGGGCGAGCCCGACGGTGGTCCGGACGATCGCCGCCGCCTCCGGCGAGTCGACCATCCTGATCACGAAGGACCGGTCCACCTTCAACTCGTCCACAGTGATCCGGGTGAGAAAGGTCAGCGAGGAGAAGCCGGTCCCGAAGTCGTCCACGGCGAGTTGGACGCCCATCGCCCGCAGCGCCGCCAGCACCTCGTCGATGACCTTCAACTCGCTCATCACCACCGTCTCGGTGATCTCCAGGACCAGACGGCGGGGCGGAACCTGGTGACGGCGCAGGAGGTCGGCGATGTCGGCCGGGAGGCGGGCGTCCAGCAGGCTGCGGGCCGACAGGTTCACCGAGATGGGGACGTTGATCCCCTCCCGCGCCCAGCCGGCCGCCACCGCGAGGGCCTTGTCCAGGACGTACCTGGTGAAGGCACCGAGCTGCTCCGAGTGCTCGACCGGACGGATGAACTCCGTCGGGTTCAGCCAGCCCCGCCGAGGGTGCTGCCACCTGATCAACGCCTCCACCCCGGTCGGGGCGCCGGTGGTCAGGTCGACAGCCGGTTGCAGAGCCAGGACCAGCTGGTCGTCGGTGGCCAGGGCCTCCCGCAGCTCCGCCAGGAGGGCCAGCCGGTCGGTGCTCGCCGCGTCCCGGGAGGCGTCGTACGCGGCGATACTGCCACCACCCCCCTTGGCCTGGTACATGGCGATGTCGGCCCGACGCAGCAGCTCGGTCAGGTCGGCCGAACCGGCGGCGGCGACCACCACGCCGACCGAGACCTCGACCGACATCCGCACCCCGGCGACCTCGGTGGGAGCGGCGAGCCGCTCGGCGACCTCCCGCGCCCGACGCAGCGCGTACGCCATCGGAGCCCCCCGGTCGTTGATCACCGGAACCGCCGTGACCAGCAGGGCGAACTCGTCCCCACCGAGCCGACCGAGCAGCTCACCGGGGCGGGCGATGCCACCCAGCCGGTTCGCCGTCAACCGGAGCAGCTCGTCACCGGCGGCATGCCCGAGGGTGTCGTTGACCTCCTTGAACTGGTTGATGTCAAGGAGCAGGAGCGCCACCGGGTGTTCGTGGGCGAGTTGACGCAGCGACAGGTCGCCCTGGCTGAGCATGGCGGCCCGGTTGAGCCGCCCGGTGAGCGGATCGTGGACCGCCTCGTACGAGGAACGTTCGGTGACCAGGCGCAGCTCCCGGTGGGTCGCCGCGTCGTGCAGGGCGGCGGCGAGGGCGTCGCCGAAGGCGGCGACGGCGTCCCGTTCCCAGGAGCCGGGTGGAGCCGTACGCGGAAAGACCAACCGCAGCTCGCCGACCTCGGAGTCCCCGACGACGAGCGGCCTGACGAGTTCGTGCTCGGGGGGTTCGGCGGGGCCGCGCCGGACGGTCTCCCCCACCGTCACCTGACCGTCGGCGAGGCACCTGTGACACCGCCACCCCCCGTCGGGGCGGGCCACCCCCACCTCGGCCGACTCGGCACCGAACAGGTTCAGGGCACCGGTCGCGGCGGCGGTGGCGACGCCGCGTTCGTCGAGCTGGTTGAGGGCCGCGGTGGCCTCGGCGAACGCCCGCCAGTTGCGGTGCTCCTGGTCGGCTTTGAGCCGGTGCCGGTACGTCTGCTGGAGCAGCCACAGCGGCGGCGGAAGCAGCAGCAGCCACCGGGCGTCGATCTCCAACAGGGCGACCACCAGGAGACCGACAGCGACGTTGCCGACGAACATCAACAGCTTGCCCCGCAGCGCGGCGACCAGCGGGGTGCCGATCGGCGCGCTGTGCCTCAGCCCGACCAGGACCCCACCCAGCACCGCGCTGACCAGCAGATACGTCACCGCACCCGCCACCAGGGCGAGTGCGGTGCCGACAGTCGGCGGGGCGAGCAGGGGGCTGCCGATCGCGGTGGCGACCGACGCGGCCAGGGCGGTGGCCGCCGCCAGCGAGGCGGCGATCCGGACGATCTCCACGGCGGGGCGGCGGTCCCGCAGCGACGACATCGCCCACCAGGCACCACCGGCCCCGAGCAGGACGGCGGAGGGCAGCCAGCCGGCGGGAACCAGGTGGAGGCAGACGATCAGGGCGGCCTCGCCCCAGGTGATGCTCACCATCCCGCCCGAGGTCCGGAACCGGATCCGAGCCAGTTGGGCCACAGCGAAGGCGGCCACTGCGATACCGAACCGGGCCGGGGCGGGCAGCGGGTCGTCGTCGGGCAGACCGGTGGGCAGGGTCAGGCCTAGCACTGCGGTCGCCGACGCCGTCACCAGGACCGCTGCCGTGAGCAGGAGCACGCGGAGCGGGGTGCCGCGCAGGCCGAGCCGGTCGTGCACATCACCGGCCCGGTCGGAGGTCACCGATCCCCTCCCTCGGCAGGCCGCCGGAGGACACGGAGGGTAGCCACTGTGGTGACAGGCATCGGCTTCCCCCTTCCGCGCACGGCTCGGGGAACGTCTGGTCCCCCCGGCGGAAGGCTAAGCCAAACCGGATGGTCGCAACAGGGGGCGACCATCCGGTTCGGCGTGAATCACGAATGAACTACCCGTTCCGGTCCTGCTGGGCACCGTTGGCGGCATTCCGTGAGGATTCCTGTGCCGTTCCCTCGTCTGTCGGATCGAGGACTTTCGCCCCGACCGGGACGGCCTCGGCCTGCTCGGCCTGCTGCTCCGAGGGGTCGAAGCTGGTCGGCAGACGCCGCAACCGAGCGTTCATGTTCCGGATCAACAGCACCGTCACGGCGGCCAGGACCAGGATGATGAACAGCCCCATCGGACCGGTCAGCCCACCCGTACGGGTGTTGCCGAAGTTGTTCTGGGCGAGCACCTGGGCGGCGGTCAGCATGGGATCCCTCCGGGGTACGGCTGACCACCAGGGTAACCCCGGGCGAACCGGTCAATTGACATGGGCGGTCTCCCGCACCCCGGCGAACAGGTCCGACTCCGGCAGCGGACTGTCGACCAGCGACCGGGCGAGCTGGAAGTCCTCGGTGGGCCAGGCCCGCTGCTGGAGGTCCATCGGCACCTGGAACCAGAAGCCGTCCGGGTCGATCTGGGTGGCGTGCGCCCGCAGCGCGTCGTCGCGGACCGGGAAGTACTCGGCGCACTCGATCCGGGTGGTGATCCGGGGCCCCTTGTCCGGGCGGTCCTCCCACCGCTCCAACCACTGCGCGTACGGCGACTCCAGGCCGGCCGCCCGCATCGCCTCGTCCAGCGCCAGGATCTTGGCCTTGGAGAACCCGATGTCGTAGTAGAGCTTCGACGGCTGCCACGGCTCACCCAGCTCCGGATAGCGCGACGCGTCCCCGGCCGCCTCGAACGCCGCCACGCTGACCTTGTGACACATGATGTGGTCGGGGTGGGGGTAGCCGCCCTCCTCGTCGTACGTGGTGACCACGTGCGGACGGAACTGGCGCATCAGCCGCACCAGCGGCCCCGCCGCCACCTCGACCTCCTGGGCGGCGAAGCAGCCCTCCGGCAGCGGCGGAAGGGGGTCGCCCTGGGGCAGGCCCGAGTCGACGAAGCCCAGCCAGGCCTGGTCGACACCGAGGACGTCCCGGGCGGCGTCCATCTCGGCACGCCTGATGTCGGCGATGTCGGCCCACACCTCGGGCCGGTCGAGCTTGGGGTTGAGGACGCTGCCGCGTTCTCCGCCCGTACAGGTGACGACCAGGACGTCGACCCCCTCCGCGACGTACTTCGCGGTCGTCGCGGCACCCTTGCTCGACTCGTCGTCAGGGTGCGCGTGCACGGCCATGAGACGCAGTTGCTCTGCCAACGTCGGCGCTCCTCGTCTGTGCCCACCCGGCGGGGACGACCTGCCATCCTTGGCTCAGTCCCGGGCTGGGAGAATGGACTCGCAGCCATTCTTGCCGATGCCGCCGACAACGACGCCAGGAGATGCCGACCGGTGAACGAGACGCACGCCACAATCTCCTCCGGTGCCCCGAATTTCCCTTCCGGGCGCTATGGTCGCCGGCGCGATCCCCGGCGGGGTCGGGGCCGCCCGCTGCTGATCGGCCTCGCCGTGGCGGTGGTGGTGGCCGGGCTGACCCTGGTCTCGATCCAGCAGTACCGGATGTACGGCGACCCGACGTACGACGCCGAGGTGATCACCTACACCGAGATCACCGACGACCAGATCCTCGTCGACTTCCGAGTCACGGTCCCCGAGGGCGGGTCGGCGATCTGCACCCTGCGGGCGCGGGACAAGGACGGTTTCGAGGTGGCCCGGGAACAGGTGACCGTGAACGCGCCCCCCGGGGAGCAGCATCTGACCGCCCGACACCGGCTGACCACCACCAGCCGACCCTTCATCGGTGAGGTGATGCGCTGCCGCGAACCGGCCTGAGGCGTGTCCGGACGCCCCGCCTACGGCCTGGCGGGAGCCCGAGCCCGGTAGACGACGGCCGACGATCGACCACACCCTCAGGTGCGCCGCACTGGTAGCTTTGATGTTTACCTGTCAGCCAGTACCGCACAACTGAGGAGACCGCCTGTGTCCACCACTGACAACAAGGCGCCCGCCACCTGGCTGTCCCAGGACGCGCACGACCGCCTCAAGGGCGAGCTCGACGAGCTGATCGCCAACCGGCCGGTCATCGCGGCCGAGATCAACGCTCGGCGCGAGGAGGGCGACCTGAAGGAGAACGGTGGCTACCACGCTGCACGCGAGGAGCAGGGCAAGCAGGAGGGGCGCATCCGCTACCTCCAGGAGCTCCTGCGCACCGCCCAGGTGGGAGAGGCCCCGACCGCCGACGTGATCGCACCCGGCACGGTCGTGACGATCTACTTCGACGACGACGCGGACGACACCGAGACCTTCCTGCTCGGTTCCCGCGAGATCTCCGCCACCACCGACCTGACCGTCTACAGCCCCGAGTCGGCGCTCGGTCAGGCGATCCTCGGTGCCCGGCCCGGCCAGGCGGTCACCTACACCGCGCCGAGCGGGGCCGACATCAAGGTCACCGTGGTCAGCTTCGAGCCGTTCGGCGGCTGACGTCGGGCCCGGTGCCCCGCCGCCCACCGGCCGCGCGGCACCGGGCCGAACCGGCCCCACCGGACCGGGCCGAACCGGCCCCACCGGACCGGCGGTGACCTCCGGCACCCTCGGAGGTCACCGGGCTCCCTGGCCGAGCAGACCCACCTCGTAACCGCTGGCCCGCAGCGCGCTGATCAGCGCGTCGGAGTGTTCCATCCCCCGGGTCTCCACAGACAGCGCCACCTCCACCTCGCCGAGGTGCAGGTGAGGGTTGGCCCGCTGGTGCACCACGTCCACCACGTTGGCCCGGTGCTCGGCGATCTGGGCCAGCAACGAGGCGAGCTGGCCGGGCCGGTCCGAGCAGCGGACCGTCACCCGCAGGTAGCGCCCGGCGGCGGCGAGCCCGTGCTCGATCACCCGCAGCAGCAGCAGCGGGTCGATGTTGCCGCCGGAGAGCACCGCCACCGTCGGGGTCTCCACCTCCACCACCCCGGCCAGCAGGGCCGCCACCCCGGCCGCACCTGCCGGTTCGACCACCTGCTTGCCCCGCTCCAGCAGCATCAGCAGGGCCCGGGAGATGTCCTCCTCGGTGACGGTGACGATCTCGTCGACGAGTTCCCGTACGTGGGTGAAGGTGATCTCACCCGGGCAGCCGACAGCGATCCCGTCGGCGATCGTGGAGAAGGCCGACAGGGCCCGCGGCTCCCCCGCCGCGAGCGAGGGTGGGAACGCCGCCGCGGCTGCCGCCTGGACCCCCACCACCCGGATGTCGGGGCGCAGCGCCTTGGCCGCCACGGCGATCCCCGAGACCAGCCCACCCCCGCCCACGCCGGTGACGATGGTCCGCACGTCCGGGCACTGTTCGAGGATCTCCAACGCCACAGTGCCCTGCCCGGCGATCACGTCCCGGTGGTCGAAGGGGTGGATCAGCAGCGCACCGGTCCGCTCGGCGAAGTCCCTGGCAGCGACCAGGGACTCGTCGACGGTGTTGCCCACCAGTTCGATCTGGGCGCCGTACCTCTTGGTGGCGGCGACCTTGGGCAGCGGCGCGTTCACCGGCATGAAGACAGTGGCGTGGGTGCCGAGCAGCCCGGCGGCGAGCGCCACCCCCTGGGCGTGGTTGCCGGCGCTGGCCGCCACCACCCCCCGGTCCCGCTCCCGCCTCGACAGTCGGGAGATCCGCACGTACGCCCCGCGCACCTTGTACGACCCGGCTCGCTGGACGTTCTCGCACTTGAGCCAGACCGGCCCGCCGAGCGCCGCGCTCAACGGACGGGAGGGCTCCAGCGGGGTTTCCCGGACGACACCGGTGAGTAGCTCCCGTGCCGCCCGTACGTCGTCGAGGCTGACCAGTTCCGTCATGTCCCCGATGGTCCACCAGGCCCTGTCGGGCCGGTCGGTCAGGGGGTGGCGGCGGGCACCCGGGGGTAGCCGGGGGCGTGCCGGGGCCAGGGGGCGGCCAGTTCGAACTGACCGGCGACCCCGAGCAGCAACAACTCCGACCCGGGCGGCCCGACCAGCTGCACCGCCACCGGCAGACCGTCCGGACGACGCCCCACGGGCACCACCAGGGCGGGCAGACCGGCCATGTTCCACGGCGCGGCGTACGGGGCGTACCTGACGTTCGTCAGCAGGTTGGACCGCCAGGACCGGCGCGACCACCCGTCGGCCTGCGGCGGGGTGCCGGCCAGGGCAGGGGTGAGGAGCAGGTCGACACCGTGGTCGGCGAAGAACCCGATCGAGCGGTCCCGCCAGGCGGCCCGGTCGGCCTCCCGGACGTACCCCCGACGTCGGGCCCAGTCCCCGAGCGCGATGTGCCGACGGCTGCGCCGTTGGAGGCTGCCCCGTGCCACACCGCTCGCCTGGACCTCGACCGCAGCCGCCGCGAACCAGGTCGCCAGCCCCTGGAGGCCCAACGCGGTCGGGTAGACCGGATCGGCCCGTAGGGTGTCGTGTCCGGCGGCGGCCAGGAGCCGACCGGCGGTGGTGACGGCGTCCCGGTTGGGCGCGTCCGGCTGCACCCCGACCACCGGGGAGCGCAGCGACACCCCCACCCGCAGCCGCTGCGGCGGCACCAGCGTCTCCGGTCGCCGCCCGGCGAGGATGGCGAACCCGACGGCCGCGTCGGCGACGGTGGTGGCGAGCATCCCGTGCTCGGCGAGACCGAACCAGTCGTCGGCACCGAGTTGACAGGGGACCACACCCCGGCCGGGCTTGAGGCCGACCAGCCCGCAGCAGGCCGCCGGGATCCGGATCGACCCCAACCCGTCGTTGCCGTGTGCGATCGGCACCAGCCCGGCCGAGACCGCCGCGGCGGCCCCACCGGAGGAGCCACCCGGGGTCCGGGTGAGGTCCCACGGGTTGCGGGTCGACCCGGTCTCGTCGTCGGTGCTGCCCCACAGGCCCAGCTCCGGCATCCGGGTCACCCCGAGGATCACCGCGCCCGCGCCACGCAGCCGCCGGACCACCTCGTGGTCGGCCTCGGCGACGGAGGTACGCACCGCCGCCGAACCGTTCCAGGTGGGCAGCCCGGCGACGGGGGTGTTCTCCTTGACCGCGACCGGCACCCCGGCCAACGGAAGGTTCGCCAGATCGTCCTGCTCGTCGACCTTCTCCGCCTCGGTGACCGCCTCCCCGCCCCGTACCGCGCGGAACGCGGCCAGCTCGGAGTCCACAGTGGCGACGTGGTCCAGGTGGTCGGCGACGACCTGGGTCGCGGAGACGTCTCCACGTCGTACGCCCCGGGCGATCTGTTTGGCGGTCGCCCCGACCCAGGTCGGCATGATGTCCTGCACGGCCATCCTCCCCAGCCAGCGGTCAGCCCAGCGCCTGCTCCAGATCGGCGAGCAGGTCGTCGACCGTCTCGATGCCGACAGACAGTCGCACGAGATCGGCGGGAACTTCAAGCGGCGAGCCGGCCGCGCTTGCGTGTGTCATCCGACCCGGGTGCTCGATCAGGGATTCCACCCCGCCCAGCGACTCGGCGAGAACGAAGAGTCTCGCTCTGTTGCACACCTCGACGGCGTGCTCCTCACCACCGGTCGCCCGGAAGGAGATCATGCCACCGAAGCGGCGCATCTGCTTGCCCGCGATCTCGTGGCCGGGGTGCGACGGCAGCCCGGGGTAGAGCACCTGAGCCACCTTCGGGTGCCCGTCCAGGTAGGAGGCGATCCGCTCGGCGTTGTCGCAGTGCCGGTCCATCCGTACCCCGAGGGTCTTGATCCCCCGCAGGGTGAGCCAGGCGTCGAACGGACCGTTGATCGCCCCCATCGCGTTCTGGTGGTAGCGCAGCTCGTCACCGAGGTCGGGGTCGGCGGCGACGAGCGCCCCACCGACCACGTCGGAGTGTCCACCGATGTACTTCGTGGTCGAGTGGACCACGACGTCGGCGCCGAGCAGGAGCGGCTGTTGCAGGTAGGGCGAGGCGAAGGTGTTGTCCACGGCCAGCAGCGCCCCGGCGTCGTGCGCGACGCCCGCCAGGGTGGCGAGGTCGGCGATGCCGAGCAGCGGGTTGGTCGGCGTCTCCACCCAGACGACCTTCGTGCTCCCGGGTCGGATCGCGGCCCGCACCGCGTCCGGGTCCGAGACCTTCGCCGGGGTGTACTCCAGCCCCCACCGCTGCGCCACCCGGGCGAAGAGCCGGTACGTCCCGCCGTACGCGTCGTCCGGGATCACCACGTGGTCACCCGGGGCGCAGACCGTCCGCAGCAGGGCGTCCTCGGCGGCCAGACCACTGGCGAACGCCAGACCCACCCGGCCCGCCTCCAGCGCGGCCAGGCACTCCTGGAGGGCGTCGCGGGTCGGGTTGCCCGAGCGGCTGTACTCGTAGCCCAACCGGGGGGCGCCGACGGCGTCCTGGGCGTACGTGCTGGTCTGGTAGATCGGTGGGATCACCGCGCCGGTCCGCGCCTCCGGGTCCTGACCGGCGTGGATGGCGAGCGTTTCAAAGCCGTGACTCATTCCCGTGAGGCTAGTCCGATCGTCCGACACCCCGGAGGCGTACCCGACAACGTGGCCGACACCGTGCAGAATTCGACGATGGCCGGGACCGGATCGGTGCTTGACGGGTGTGTGTTCTGCAAGGTGGTGGCCGGGCGGGCACCGGCGTCCCGGGTGGCCGACGAGCCGGACGGGGTGGCGTTCCTGGACACCCGACCGGTCTTCAGGGGGCACGTCCTGGTGGTGCCCCGCCGTCACCTGGTGACGCTCGGCGACCTGCCGGCCCCGACGCTGCCCGGCTACTTCGCTCTGGTCCGGCGGATCTCGCTGGCGGTGGAGTCCGGTCTGGGGGCCGGCGGCACCTTCGTGGCGATGAACAACAGGGTGTCCCAGTCGGTGCCGCACCTGCACACCCACGTCGTCCCCCGGACCCGTGGCGACGGTCTGCGCGGGTTCTTCTGGCCCCGGACCCGCTACGCCGACGACACCGAGGCCCAGGGGTACGCCGCCCGGATCGCCGCAGCCCTGACCGCCGGGGCCTGAGCCGCAGCCCTGGCCGGGGCCTCAGACCGCAGCCCTGGCCGGGGCCTCAGACCGCAGCCCTGGCCGGGGCCTGAGCCGCAGCGGGGCGGGTAAGGAAGCCGGGTCCGCCGGTGTTGCACGCGGGGAGAGGTACGAAAGGAGTTCCATCGTGTTCCTTCGCCGCATGAAGGCCGATCTACCCACCCCTGACCAGGCTCTGCCCGGTCGCCCGCTGGCGATGCCGGTCGCCGACCGCCACGAGGTGCTGGGCACCCCGCTGAAGCCGCCGTTTCCGCCGGGCACCCAGGTCGCCGTCTTCGGAATGGGCTGCTTCTGGGGCGCGGAGCGACTGTTCTGGACGCTGCCCGGGGTCGTCACCACCTCCGTCGGCTACGCCGGTGGGATCACCCCGAACCCGACGTACGAGGAGGTGTGCTCCGGCGGGACCGGGCATGCCGAGGTGGTCCAGGTGGCGTACGACCCGTCGACGATCAGCTACGAGGATCTGCTCAAGGTCTTCTGGGAGAACCACGACCCGACCCAGGGCATGCGCCAGGGCAACGACGTGGGCACCCAGTACCGCTCGACGATCTACGTGACCACAGACGACCAGTTGGCCACCGCGCAGGCGTCCCGGGACGCGTTCGCACCGGTCGTGGCGCGGGCGGGCAGGGGTGAGATCACCACCGAGATCGACCGGTTGGGTGACTACTACTTCGCCGAGACGTACCACCAGCAGTACCTGGCCCCGTCGAAGAACCCGGACGGCTACTGCAACCACGGCCCGAACGGGCTCAGCTGCCCGGTGGGTGTGGCCCGGACCAACTACTGAGCACGGCCCGGCCCCGGCGGCATCCGGGAAGCCGGGATCGGGCGGGTGACCCTGATTGTCACCCGCCCGATCCGGGTCCTGGAGTCGCGGTCACGGGCTCGGCGGGAGCCCTTATCGAACAGAACGAATCGGTGCCCTTTGTCACATCCAAATCGGCACGGAACCTGACATTTCTTCGGTGGCCGACAGCCGCCGCCCGCTTGACCTCTTAACTAGAAAAATTCTGAATCGTATCAGACGGATTGGCCTGTGCCAGCCCCCCGAACGGGCAATCTTCGCGCACCCCTGGCAGCATTTCCTCCATGTGCGGACTGTCAGGGGAGTTCCGACGTGACGGTTCCCGTGCCGACGTGTCGGCCGTGGAACGCATGGCGGCGACGATGAGCGACCGGGGCCCGGACGACGGCGGGGTGTGGTCCCAGGGGCGGGTGGCGCTCGGCCACCGCCGGCTGAAGATCATCGACCTCTCCGCCGCCAGCGGCCAGCCCGTCGTGGATCCGGGTGCCGGACTCACCGGCGTCTTCAACGGCTGCATCTACAACTACCGGGAGCTGCGGGCGGAGCTCCAGAGCAGGGGCCACCGGTTCTTCTCCTCCGGCGACAGCGAGGTGGTGCTCAAGGCGTACGCCGAGTGGGGCACCGACTTCGTCGACCACCTGGTCGGCATGTTCGCCGTCGCGATCACCGAGCGGGCCACCGGCCGGCTCGTGCTGGCCCGGGACCGGCTCGGCATCAAGCCGCTCTACCTGACCGAGACCCCGACCACCGTGCGGTTCGCCAGCACCCTGCCCGCCCTGCTCGCCGGCGGCGGCGTGGACACCACCATCGACCGGGTCGCGCTCGCCCACTACCTCAGCTTCCACAGCATCGTGCCGCCGCCCCGGACCATCCTGCGCGGGGTCGCCAAGCTTCCCCCGGCCACCGTCCGGGTCTACGAGCCCGACGGCCGGGTCGACGAGCGGATCTACTGGTCCCCCTCCTTCCTCCGGGTCCCCGAGCGGGCCGACTGGACCGAGCGGGACTGGCAGGACGCCCTGTCCGACTCGTTGACCACCGCCGTCCGGCGCCGGATGGTCGCCGACGTGCCAGTCGGTGTGCTGCTCTCCGGTGGGCTGGACTCCAGCCTGGTGGTGGCGTTGCTGGCCGGGGAGGGACAGCGGGACCTGTCCACCTTCTCCATCGGGTTCGACGCGGTGGGCGGCCGGGAGGGCGACGAGTTCCGGTACTCCGACGTGGTGGCGAAGACCTTCGGCACCGACCACCACCAGATCCGGGTCGCCGCCCAGGACCTTGTCGGACCCCTGGAGGCCGCCGTCGGTGCGATGGCCGAACCGATGGTCAGCCACGACTGCGTGGCCTTCTACCTGCTCAGCCAGGAGGTTGCCAAGCACGTCAAGGTGGTGCAGTCCGGCCAGGGGGCGGACGAGATCCTCGGCGGCTACCACTGGTATCCGCCGCTGGCCCGGGTCGACCGCGACGCCGCCCTCGACACGTACGCCTCGGCGTTCTTCGACCGGGACGCGGCAGGGCTGGCCCGGGTCCTCGACCCGGCCTGGCTGGCCGACGGCGACCCGGCCCGGGAGTTCGTGGCCGGGCACCTGTCCCGCCCCGGGGCCGAGACGGCCGTCGACGCCGGCCTGCGCCTGGACACCCAGATCATGCTCACCGACGACCCGGTCAAGCGGGTCGACAACATGACCATGGCCCACGGCCTGGAAGCCCGGGTCCCCTTCCTCGACCACGAGTTCGTGGAGCTCGCGGCGACCTGCCCACCGGAGCTGAAGCTCGCCCAGGGCGGCAAGGGCGTCCTGAAGGAGATCGGTCGACGGGTCCTCCCGCACGAGGTCATCGACCGGCCGAAGGGTTACTTCCCGGTCCCCGGCCTCACCCACCTGGAGGACAAGCTCCTCGACCGGGTCCACGACGCGCTCACCGCACCGGAGGCCCGGCGACGGAACCTGTTCCGTTCCGACTACGTGAAGAACCTGCTCGACGCCCCGAACGCCGAACTCACCCCGTTGAACGGAAACAAGCTGTGGCAGCTCGGACTCTTGGAAATGTGGCTTCAGAGCCACGGAATCGACTGACCGTGACTGACACCCTGGCCACCGGCGTGGCGCGAACCGACCGGGCACGCGGCCGACGCAGGTACGAACGGGTCGGCCCCGGCGGGGACCCGGTGGCCCCGCTCAACGGCGTGGCCCACCGCGAACACCCGGCCGACGACCCGAGCGTGGTACTCGACTGCGGGTGGGGGCGGCTGGTCTTCGGGCAGACCTTCACCGACCAGGCAGCCGTCGCCGACGTCCTGCGGTCCGAGGCTGCCGGGGCCCGGGACATCTGCATCTACCTGCGCGATCCCCACGTCCTGGTGTCCCGCCTGCCGGACGAGCTGTTCATCGACCCCTCGTTGACCTTCCGGCTGCCCCTCGGCCCGGGCCGGGTGAGCGGGGCAGACGCCCCGGACGGCGCGGACGGCATCGGCGACCCGGGCCGTCCGGCCGTCGAGGACACCGCCCAGGCGGCCGAGCACGGGGACGTCCCCGGGCTGCGGATCCGGCGGCTGCGCGACGTGGCAGACGCGGACGCGGTGAACCGGATCTACGCCCGCAACGGCATGGTCACCGCCCCGGTCGAGGTCCTGGTGGACAACGCCGGCACCGACCGGTTCCTGCACCTCGTCGCCGAGACACCCAACGGGGAGATCGTCGGCACCATCACCGGCGTCGACCACGTGGCGGTCTTCGGCGACCCCGACAACGGGGCGAGCCTGTGGTGCCTGACCGTGGACTTCAACCAGGCACCGCCGGGGACCGGTCAGGCTCTCCTCCTGGAGCTGGCCGCCCGGTTGACCGACCGGGGGCGGTCCTTCGTGGACCTCTCCGTCCTTGCCGACAACGACGGGGCGATCCGGCTCTACGAGCGGCTCGGCTTCTTCCGGACCGCCACCCTCTGCGTGAAGCGGAAGAACCCGATCAACGAACGGCTCTTCCTCCCGGCCACCCCGCAGGGGTACGACGAGCTCAACCCGTACGCGAAGATCGTCGCCGACGAGGCGATGCGGCGGGGCATCCGGGTCGAGGTCACCGACCCGATCTGGGGTGAGCTGCGGTTGAGCACCGGAGGCCGGACCGTACACACCAGGGAGTCGCTGTCCGAGTTGACCTCGGCGGTGGCGATGAGCCGCTGTGACGACAAGCGGGTCACCCGACGGATCCTCACCTCGGCCGGGCTCGACGTGCCCCGGGGTCGGACCGCCACCCGGGACGACGGGGACGCGGCCTTCCTCAGGGAGGCGGGCCCGGTCGTGGTCAAGCCGGCCCGGGGTGAGCAGGGCAACGGCATCACCGTCGGGGTACGCACCCCGCAGGCGCTGGCCGACGCCCTCGACCTGGCCGCCCGGTTCTGCCCGGAGGTGCTGATCGAGGAGATGTGCACCGGGGAGGATCTCCGGGTCATCATGATCAACCACGAGGTGGTGGCCGCCGCCATCCGCCGACCCGCCGCGATCACCGGGGACGGGGTCCACTCCATCGAGGAGCTGATCGAGCGGCAGAGCCGTCGGCGGGCCGCCGCCACCGGCGGTGAGTCACGGATCCCGGTCGACGACATGACCCGGGAGGTGGTGACCGAGGCCGGGTACGCGATGGAGGACGTCCTGCCCCAGGGTGAACTGCTCACCGTCCGCCGGACCGCCAACCTGCACACCGGTGGGACGATCCATGACGTGACCGAGGAACTGCATCCGGCGGTCGCCGAGGCGTGCGTGGCGGCCAGCCGGGCGCTGGACATCCCGGTGACCGGGCTGGACCTGCTGGTGCCCGCCCACGACCGGCCGGAGTACGTGTTCATCGAGGCCAACGAGCGCCCGGGGCTGGCCAACCACGAACCGCAGCCGACCGCCGAACGCTTCGTCGACCTGCTGTTTCCCGGCACGAGGGCACCGCAGCGGCTGTGGTCTCCGGCCGGTGCGGCACCATCGGGAGAATGACGGTACGCGACATCGCCCCTCTCAAGATCGATCTTGACTACCTGCAGCAGGTGCTGTGGGAACTGTTGGAGATCCCCAGCCCGTCGGGACGGACCGACCACATTCAGCAGTACGTGGGTGAACGACTCTCGGCGCTGGGGATCCCCTCCACGCTGACCCGCCGGGGCGCCCTCAACGCCCACCTCCCCGGCCCCCGCGACACCGGGGCCGACCGGGCGATCGTGGTGCACACCGACACCATCGGGGCGATGGTGAAGCGGCTGAAGGAGAACGGCCGGCTGGAGGTCAAGCCGATCGGCACGCACAGCGCCCGCTTCGCCGAGGGTGCCCACGTCCGGATCTTCACCGACGACCTGGACGAGGTGATCACCGGTCAGGTCCTGCCGTTGAAGGCGAGCGGGCACCGCTACAACGACGGTGTGGACGACCAGGGCGTCGGCTGGGAGCACGTCGAGGTCCGCATCGACCAGCGGGTCGAGAACATCGCCGGGCTCCGGACGCTCGGCATCGACGCCGGCGACTTCGTGGCGATCGTGTCCACCCCGACCTTCACCCCCACCGGGTTCATCAAGTCCCGTCACCTCGACGACAAGGCGGGAGTGGCGGCGGTGCTGACCGCCTTCAAGGCGCTCGTCGACGCCGGAGTGACGCCGCCGGTCACCGCCCACCTCCTGATCACCGTCACCGAGGAGATCGGGCACGGGGCCAGCCACGGCCTCGACCCGGACGTCGCCGAGATCGTCTCGGTGGACGCGGCGGTCGTCGCCCCCGGCCAGCAGTCCCGGGAGGAGACCGTGACCCTGGCCATGGGCGACGGGGTAGGGCCGTTCGACTACCACCTGACCCGGAAACTGGCCGAGATCGCCGCCGAACACGACGTCAACCTGGTCCGGGACGTCTTCGACTACTACCGCTCCGACGTGGCAGCGGCGGTGGAGGCCGGGGCGCACGCCCGGGTGGCGCTGCTCGGCTTCGGGGTCGACGCCACCCACGGTCACGAACGCACCCACCTGGAAGGGCTGCGTCACCTGACCCAACTCCTCTGCCTCTACCTCCAGAGCGACCTGGTCTTCCCGGAGTGGGACGCCGAGCCGGAGGGCGACCTGGCGGACTTCCCGTCCCTGTCGGTCCAGTCGGCCGACGAGGACGGCCCCAAGGCGGGGCCGATCGGGGTCGACTGACCCAGCCGGGCGGGCTCCACCCGGCCGACCCGCGACCCCATGGTCACTGTCCGTGACCTTCCCCACCTCGACCGGAATCTGCGAAAAATCAGTACCGGAGGGGGCCTGATCGTGGGTAGCGTGGCGGTACACGGGAAAGGAGGTGGTCCAGACTTGTATAGCAATCGGACTCGTGAGGTGGCTGTCCGCTAGCCGCTGTCCTCGACAGTGAACCCCGTCCGCCGCGAGGCGGGCACCAGCACCATCGTCGAGACCGTGTGGCAGCGGTGCGGCGAAACCACGACAGCCACCCGACCCCCGGGGTGCCGGCCCAAGTCCAGTCGGCCCGCGCGAGAGCGCGGAAGCCCCGGGGGTCGCTTCATTGTCTGCGGAGGCCCGCCGTGTCCATGCGTGAGCTGGTGGTGCTCGGAACGGCCAGCCAGACGCCGACCCGACGCCGCAACCACAACGGGTACGTCCTGCGCTGGGACGACGAGGTGATCCTCTTCGACCCGGGCGAGGGCAGCCAACGTCAACTCCTGCACACCACTGTCACCGCCACCGACCTGACCCGGATCTGCGTCACCCACTTCCACGGCGACCACTGCCTGGGGCTGCCCGGAACCATCCAACGGCTCAGCCTGGACCGGGTCCCGCACCCGGTGGCGGTGCACTTCCCCGCCACAGGTGCCGAGTACTTCGCCCGGTTGCGGCACGCCAGCGCCTTCCACGAGACCGCCGAACTGGCCGTCGAGCCGATCCACGCCGACGGGCAGCGGATCCCGCTGCGCTGCGGCACCCTGGAGGCCCGTCGGCTGCACCACCCGATCGAGACGTACGGCTACCGGCTCGTCGAACCCGACGGCGTACGGATGCTGCCGGGGCGGCTGGCCGCGTACGGGATCACCGGACCGGCGGTCGGTGAGCTGTCCCGCCTCGGCCACCTCGACGTCGACGGACGACGGGTCACCCGGGACGAGGTCAGCGAGCCCCGACCCGGGCAGCGGTTCGCCCTCGTCATGGACACCGGGCTCTGCGACGGGGTCTACGCCCTGGCCGAGGCGGCCGACCTGCTGGTCATCGAGGCGACGTTCCTGAACTCCGAGGCCGCCCTCGCCGCCGAGGTCGGGCATCTCACCGCCGCCCAGGCCGCCCGGGTCGCCACCGAGTCGGGGGTACGCCGCCTCGTGCTCACCCACTTCTCCCAGCGGTACGCCGACCCGACCCGCTTCGTCGACGAGGCCCGCGAACACTTCACCGGGGACCTCGTCGTCGCCGAGGATCTCGCCACGGTGCCGGTCCCGCCCCGGCGGTAGCCTCGACCAGGTGACCATCACCCTGCGCGACGCCACCGTCGAGGACCTCACCTCGGTCGGGGCGTTGCACCACAGGTCCCGGGTGGCCACCTACTCCGCCTTCCTGCCGCCCGAGGCGCTGGCCGCCCCGTCCGGCGAGGCGATGGGGTGGTACTGGGCCGAGCGGTGGGGGTGGGAACGGGACGACCACCTGATGACGGTCGCCGAGCGGGACGGTCGACTCGTCGGGTTCAGCTACGTCGGCCCGGACGACGAGGGCGACCCGGACGCCGGCCTGCTCCACGCCATCCACCTCGACCCCGCCGAACGGGGCCGGGGGACCGGCCGAGCCCTGATGATCGACGCGTTGGACGCCATGCGGGCGCAGGGGTGGCACCGGGCGGGGCTGTGGGTCCTGGAAGGCAACACCGGTGCCCGCCGGTTCTACGAGCAGGGTGGCTGGCAACCCACCGGCGAGAGCCGGCCCGAGGTCTTCGGCGGCACCCCCACCACCCACCTCCGCTACACCCGCCCGCTGTAAGGAAGGGCCCCTTCTTAACGCATACGGTCGAGAAGGGGCCCCTTCTCACCGGGCGGGAGCAGCGGCGCGGCTCGGTCCGGGGTACGGGTCAGCGGGCCCCGAGATGGGCCAGCAGGTCCTGTCGGGTGAGTACGCCCTTGGGCTTGCCGTCGACCAGGACCAGGGCCGCGTCGGACTTCTCCAGCAGGCCGACCGCCTCGCTCACCGGCTGCCCGCCACCGATCATCGGCAACGGGTCGGCCATGTGCCGCTCGATCGTGTCGTGCAGGTGGGCCTGCCCGGTGAAGAGGGCGTCGAGGAGGTCCCGCTCGGCGATCGAGCCGGCCACCTCACCGGTGACCACCGGGGGCTCCGCCTTGAGCACCGGGAGCTGGGAGACGCCGTACTCGCGCATGTAGTCGATGGCGTCCCGGACCGTCTCGGTCGGGTGGACGTGGACCAGCTCGGGGATACCGTCGGGCTTGTCGAGCAGGGCGTCGGCCACCGTGGGCTCGGCCTCCTCGGTGGTGAGGAAGCCGTACCGGGCCATCCAGGCGTCGTTGAAGATCTTGGAGAGGTAGCCCTTGCCGCTGTCCGGCAGGAGCACCACGATCACGTCGTCGGGGTCCGCCTCGCGGGCCACCTCCAGCGCGGCGACCACAGCCATCCCGCAGGAACCACCGACGAGCAGCCCCTCCTCGCGGGCCAGCCGCCGGGTCATCTCGAACGACGCCTTGTCAGACACCTCGACGATCCGGTCCGCGACGCTCCGGTCGTACGTCGTCGGCCAGAAGTCCTCTCCGACCCCTTCGACAAGGTAGGGGCGACCGGTGCCGCCGGAGTAGACCGAGCCCTCGGGGTCGGCGCCGACCACTGACACCCGCCCCTGCGAGGACTCCTTGAGGTAGCGGCCGATGCCGGAAATGGTCCCCCCGGTGCCCACCCCGGCCACGAAGTGGGTGATCCGTCCGCCGGTCTGCTCCCACAGTTCCGGGCCGGTCGTCTCGTAGTGCGAGCGCGGGTTGGCCGGGTTGCTGTACTGGTCGGGCTTCCAGGCGCCGGGGATCTCCCGGGCCAGCCGGTCGGAGACGTTGTAGTAGGAGCGGGGGTCCTCCGGGGCGACGGCGGTCGGGCAGACCACCACCTCGGCCCCGTACGCCCGCAGCACGTCCTGCTTGTCCTGGCTGACCTTGTCCGGGCAGACGAACACGCACCGGTAGCCCTTGAGCTGTGCCACCAGGGCCAGCCCGACACCGGTGTTGCCGCTGGTGGGCTCGACGATCGTGCCGCCCGGCCTGAGGATCCCGGCCTCCTCGGCGTCCTCGACCATCCGCAGCGCGATCCGGTCCTTCACCGAGCCACCCGGGTTGAGGTACTCGACCTTGGCCAGGACGGTGGCCCGGATCCCGGCCGTGACGTTGCGCAAGCGCACCAGCGGTGTGTTGCCGATCATCTCGACGACGTTGTCGTAGTACTGCACCTCGTTGTGTCCCTTGCGTCGGCACCGGCGACAGCGCCGGGCAGTCGGCTGCTCCGCAGCCCAGGGTACGGGGGATCAGCCGACGGCATGACCCGGGATGACGGAGCCGCCGGCGGCCTCCCACTCCAGGAAGCGCTCGGTCTCGGCGAGCACGGTCCCGGCCAACCAGGTGATCACCACAGCGTCGTCGACCAGCCCGAACACGGTGAGCATCAACTCGGGCACGAGGTCGACGGGCGAGGCCACGTACGCCACGGCGGCGGTCATCATGGCCAGCCGGAGGCCACCGTCGTAGTCGCCCTTGACGCTGGCCCTGATCATCCGGGGCACCGCCGCGATCCGAGTCCCCAGCGGCGGCCCGCCCCGGGTTCCCGCCGCCAACGCCCGGCCCAGTGCGGTGAACGCCGCGGTCCGCTTCAGAGTCCTGCCCATCTCGACACCTCTTCTCTACCCCCGACCATCGTGGGCCATCGAAGCACGCGCCCGCCACCCGGTCGTACCCGCCGACGTCTGGCACTGTCGGAAACCCGTACCCCGATCGTCGCCATCCCGGCACCCACCGGCCACGACGAGTGCGGCAGGGTGTCGTACGGACGAGATAATGTCGCGGTATGGGGGTCGCTGCTGGTTCTGTCGCACCGACGGGGGCCGCCCCACGCCGACAGCTGGCCCGGCGGATCGTCCGGGTCGCCGCGATCGGCACGGGCGCCACGGCGGCGACGTTCGCCGCCACCACCGGTGTGCTCTTCGGGCAGGCCCGCGCAGCACGCCGGTCGATTCCCGCCGCCGAGGCCCCGCCACCCCGCTGCGACGGTGTCTACGGGGCGAGGTTCCCCGGCCCGCCGCTAACTGTGGTGGTCCTCGGGGACTCGATCGCCGCCGGGTACGGCGTGCACCGCCGCCGGGAGACCCCTGGCGCGCTCCTGGCCACCGGGTTGTCCCGCCGGCTGCGCCGCCCGGTGCGGTTGCACCGGTTCGCGGTGGTCGGGTCGCTCTCCGCCGGGCTGAAGCCGCAGGTCGAATCGGCCCTGGAGCACTCGCCGGACGTCGCGGTCATCCTGATCGGCGGCAACGACGTCACCAACCGGAGCCCGTTCGCGGTGGCCGTACGCCACCTGGTCGACGCGGTCCGGACCCTGCGGGAGTCGGACTGCGCTGTGGTGGTCGGCACCTGCCCGGACCTGGGGGCGATCCGGCCGATCCAGCCCCCGCTGCGCTGGCTGGCCCGCCGGTGGAGTCGCCAGTTGGCCGCCGCCCAGACGGTGGCGGTGGTGGAGTCGGGTGGGTGGACGGTGTCGCTGGCCGACCTGCTGGGTCCCCGGTTCACCGCCGAACCCACCCGGATGTTCGCCTGGGACCGGTTCCACCCCTCCGCCGAGGGGTATGCGATGGCCGCCGCCGCGTTGCTGCCGACCGTGTTGGCAGCGCTTGGCGGTGGGCCGGAACGGCGTCCGCTCACCCTCGGTGAGGGGGTCCGGTCGCTGCCGCAGGCGGCCAGGGAGGCGGCCCGCAACGCCGGCACCGAGGTCAGCGGCACCGAGGTCAGCGGGCGGGAGCGGGGGCCCGCGGGACGATGGGCGCAGTTGCGTCGCCGTACCCTCTTCGGTGCGGGCCCCGATCCTCGGGCCGGCAGCCACGGGGACGAGGGGGTCACGACCGGCGGGGCCGATCCGGCCTCGACCGCCACCGGGGTCGGCCGACAGCCGGGCCCGGGGACGGCCACCGCCGAAACACCCACAGTGGAAGGACTGACATGAACAGTCACGTCATCCCTGGTCGGCTCGCCGCCCGGCTCGGTCGAGCGGCGGCGCTGTCAGTGGTCGCCGGAACGGTGGGGGGCGCGGCGGTGCTCGCCGGTGAGGCGCTCATCGCCCGCCACCGCCGGTACGCCCAGCCGGAGCTGGGGCTCGCCCTGCGCGCCACAGTCGGTCGTCCCGGCGCTCCGGTGCTGCGTCTGGTGCTGCTCGGGGACTCGTCGGCGTTGGGCGTCGGGGTCGCCCGGTTGGAGGAGACAGTCGGCGGTCAGCTGGCCCACCTGCTCGCCGAGGGGCCGACCGGTCGGCGGGTGCACCTGTCCAGCGTCGGGGTCTCCGGTTCGCGCTCGGTCGACCTCTCCACCCAGGTCGCCCGGGCGCTGCTCGGCGAGCGGCCGGACGTGGCCCTCGTCCTGATCGGGGCGAACGACGCGACGGGCTTCGGTCGACCCGCCGACATCGCCGCGCACCTGGGCCTGGCCGTGCACAGGTTGCGGGAGGCCCGGGTCGAGGTGGTCGTCGGGACCTGCCCGGACCTGGGTGCGGCTCGGGCGATCGCGCCGCCGCTGCGCCAGGTG
This sequence comes from Micromonospora sp. NPDC000207, assembly GCF_040300925.1. Taxonomy (NCBI): domain Bacteria; kingdom Bacillati; phylum Actinomycetota; class Actinomycetes; order Micromonosporales; family Micromonosporaceae; genus Micromonospora; species Micromonospora sp. NPDC000207. The sequence continues at coordinate 20,413 of NZ_JBEPEQ010000032.1, read as the reverse complement.
GTCGGCTGGTCCGGTCGGCGGGTCGCGGACGCCCAGACGGTCGCCGTGCTCGACGCCGGGGGCACGGTGGTGGACCTGGCCGCCGAGACCGGCCCGGTCTTCCGGGCGGATCCGGGTACGTTCTGCCACGACGGCTTCCACCCCTCGGCCGACGGATACCGGCTCTGGGCCCACGCGCTGCTGCCCGCCGTGGTCGCCGCCGCCGCTGTCGCCACCCGGCAGTGACCGGCCCCGCCGGGGCGAGCCCGGGGTGACGGTTCCCGCGACGGCAGTGACTTCCGCCAGATATTACCGGCGAGTTAACGTTGGCTCATGCCGACCGAGTCGTCCCGCGACGCCGTCATCGTCGCCACCGCCCGCTCCCCCATCGGGCGGGCGCACAAGGGATCCCTGCGTGACGTCCGCCCCGACGACCTCGCCGCCACCATCGTCCAGGCCGCCCTGGACAAGGTGCCCCAGCTCGACCCGACCGAGATCGACGACCTCTACCTGGGGTGCGGCCTCCCCGGCGGGGAGCAGGGCTTCAACCTGGGCCGGGTGGTGGCCACCCTCCTCGGGCTGGACACCCTGCCCGCCGCGACCCTGACCCGGTACTGTGCGTCGTCGTTGCAGACCACCCGAATGGCGATGCACGCCATCCGGGCCGGCGAGGGTGACGTCTTCGTCTCCGCCGGGGTCGAGTGCGTCTCCCGGTACGCCCGGGGCAACTCCGACGGGCTGCCGCCCGAGGCGCAGGCGTTGGTCGGGGGCGGCTGGGAGAACCCCCGCTTCGCGGCGGCCGGTGACCGGTCCGTCCGGCGAGCAGGGGGCGGCGCGGAGGTCTGGACCGATCCCCGCGAGGCCGGCGACCTTCCCGACATCTACCTGACCATGGGGCAGACCGCCGAGAACCTCGCCCAGCTGTACGACGTGACCCGCGCCGACATGGACGCCTTCGGCGTCCGCAGTCAGAATCTCGCCGAGAAGGCGATCGCCGACGGCTTCTGGGCCCGGGAGATCACCCCGGTGACCACCCCGGACGGCACGCTGGTCGGCGTCGACGACGGCCCCCGGGCCGGGGTGACCCTGGAGGGGGTGGCCGGGCTCAAGCCGGTCTTCCGCCCGGACGGTCGGATCACCGCCGGAAACTGCTGCCCGCTCAACGACGGGGCGGCAGCCGTGGTCGTGATGAGCGCCCAGCGGGCCCGGGACCTCGGGCTGACCCCGCTGGCCCGGATCGTCTCCACCGGGGTCACCGCCCTCTCCCCCGAGATCATGGGGCTGGGTCCGGTCGAGGCGTCCCGGCAGGCGCTCGCCCGGGCAGGCATGACTGTCGACGACGTGGACCTGGTGGAGATCAACGAGGCGTTCGCCGCGCAGGTGATCCCCTCGTACCGGCAGCTCGGCATCCCGCAGGAGAAGGTGAACGTGATGGGCGGCGCGATCGCCGTCGGTCACCCGTTCGGTATGACCGGTGCCCGGATCACCGGGACCCTGCTCAACGCCCTCGACTGGCACGACCGGACCGTCGGCCTGGAGACGATGTGCGTCGGCGGCGGGCAGGGCATGGCGATGGTCCTGGAACGCCTCAACTGACAGGTCGACGGGTCAGAGGGCCCGGCGGGTGGCGTTCAGCGTCTCGGTGGCGCGGGCCAGGACGTGGGCGGGTGGGTCGGCGGCGACCAGGTCGGCGACCACCACCCGGAGCTGGTCGGGGAGGCTGAGGTCGTTCTCCGCCCGGGGTACGGCCCGCCGTGGCCCGCCCTCCGCGTCGGCGGCCAGGTTGGCGATCTCCTGCACCAGCCGGTGCACCAGGTCGACCCGGGAGACGTTGCCGCCGGCAGCGGTGGCCGCCCACCGGGGTTGCTGCCAGTGCCCCACCTGATTGATCAGGAGATCCCTCGCCCGGGTCAGGTCCGCTGCACTCATCGACGTCGAGTCTACGGCCGGCCCCGTCCCGGGGCCGAAACGACCGACGCCGGATCGCGGTGCCGGAGACGACCGACGCCGGATCGCGGTGCCGGAGACGACCGACGCCCCGCCCTCGCTCCGAGGCCGCGGTGCCCGGTCCGGAACGACCGACGCCCGCCGCCGCAGGGTCGCGGGGCGGGCGTCGGTCGACGGCGACGTGTCAGTCGTCGCCCTGGAAGTAGCTGAGCAGACGCAGGATCTCGATGTAGAGCCAGATCAGGCTGACCAGGATGCCGAAGGCGGCGGTCCAGGAGTAGCGCTGAGGCAGCCCCATCCGGACGCCCTCTTCCACCTCGTTGAAGCTGAGCACGAAGCTCAGGGCGGCGACGACGATGCAGACCAGGCTGAACCCGATGGCCAGCGGGCTACCGTCGCGCAGGCCGGTGTTGACGCCGAACAGGGCCAGCACCAGGTTGATCAGCATGACGGCGAAGAGGCCCGCCATCACCGCGATCATGCCCTTGACGAACTTCGGGGTGGCTCGGATGACGCGCGCCTTGTAGAGCATCGTCATCAGGAAGAACACACCGAAGGTGGCGGTCACGGCCTGCAGGACGATGCCGCTGTAGAGCGCCTCGAACGTCTTGCTGATCATGCCGACGAAGACGCCCTGGACGACTGCGTACGCGACCACCAGGGCCGGGTTCGCCATCCGGGAGAACGAAATGATCATGCCGAGGACGAGGCCGACGACGGCGGCACCGATCCACGCGATGCCGAGCAGGGCATCGGGCATGAGCACCCAGGCCGCAGCGGCCGAGGCACCCACGATGGCCAGCAGCATGACCGTCTTGACCACCACGTCGTCCAGCGACATCGGTGTGACGGTCGGCGGTGCGGCCGGATAGCCGACGGGGGCACCCGGGTACTGCTGCTGTGGATAACCGGGCTGTCCGTACGGCCCGGTCGGAGCGTACCCGGCGGCCCGCTCCTGCTCGGCCGCCTTACCGAGGCGGGCGAGCACCGGGTTCGAAGTCTTCACTTTCAGGCCTCCCTCAGGGGGTCGTCGCACGTGAACGTGCACCCCAAGAGTAAACGGCCGAGGCTGCCGGGTGGGGATCGGTAAGCTGAAGGGAAGCTGAGAGTGTCGGTGCCCGGGGCGGGGGTCGAACCCGCACGCCTTGCGGCAGCCGCTTTTAAGGCGGCCGTGTCTGCCGTTCCACCACCCGGGCAGGGCGGCGCACCACCCGAGGGAGCCGCTCCCCCGCCGGTGTCGGAACCGCTCGCCCCGCCGGGGTCAGAGCCGCCCGCCCCGCCGAGGAGCGCAACGCCGACACACCAGATTACGGTCATGCCGGCACGCGGTGGTGCAGTGTCACCGTAGCGGGTCCGGATGAACCGGGCGTACCCGCTCGGCTCCGCGACACTACTGTCAATCCGTGACCAGCGAAGCCCCCACGGACATCGAGGACGGCACCGCTCCGACGGCACCGCAGGCCACGCCGGGCCCCCGTCGCGCCAGGCTCCTCGCCGCCCTGGCCGGGCGTCGCCGAGCCCTGGCCGCCGCGCTCGTACGCCACCGCGCCGACCTGCTGGTCGCCCTCGCCTTCGTCCTGTTCGCCGGTTGGCTCACCCACGGGCTGTGGCCGGACCCGGGTCGGCGGGTACTCGCGCTCAACCCGGCTGACCAGGCGCTTTACGAATGGTTCCTGACCGTGGACGCCCGGGCGCTGCTGGGCGACTTCGGATTGGTGACCGACAAGCTCAACGCCCCGTACGGGGTCAATCTGATGGCCAACACCTCGGTCGTCGCACTCGGTGTCGTCTTCGCCCCGGTCACCCTGATCTTCGGCGCCCCGGTCACCTTCGCGCTGCTCGCAGCGGGTGGGCTGGCGGGCACCGCGATCGCCTGGTACCTGCTGTTCGTCCGGGTCCTGCGGGCTCGACGGCTCGCCGGCGGCATCGGTGCGGCGGTGGCCGGGTTCGGGCCGGGGATGGTGTCGCAGACCAACTCCCACCTGCACATGACCGTCCAGTGGCTGGTTCCGGTGCTGCTCTGGCTGGTGGTCCGGCTCCTCCGGGCCGCCGACCCGGGGCCGGACGGACCGGACCGGCGAGCGGACGGACCGGACCGGCGAGCGGACGGACCGGACCGGCGACGGTTGGTCACCTCCGCGCTCGGACTGGCCGCCGTGGTCAGCACCCAGATCTTCGTCGGTGAGGAGGTGTTGTTCCTCACCGCCCTGGTCCTGGTCGTGATGACTGTCACCTACGCGGTCTCCGACCGCGCCCTGTTGCGGCGGGCGCTGCCGGGTTTCGCCGGTGGAATCCTGGTCGCCGCCGGGCTCTCCCTGCTGGTGGTGGGCTACCCGCTCTGGGTGCAGTTCGCCGGCCCCCTCGGCGTCGCCGACGGGATCTTCAGCCCGTACCACTTCTCGGCCGACCTGGCCGGTTGGTGGACGTACTCCCCGCTGTCGGTGGCCGGTGGCCCCGAGGCGGACCGGCTGACCACCGGTCCGGCCGAGTACAACACCTTCCTCGGGTGGCCACTGCTGGCGGCCGGTACGGCGGCGACGGTCTGGCTGCTGGCGGGGGCCCGTACGCCCGAACGGGTCGGGCAGCGCCGGTTGGTGCTCGCCTGCCTGGTGGCGGCGGTGGTGATGGCGACGCTCTCGCTCGGCCCCACAGTCGTCGTCGACGGGGAACCGACCGGGATCCCCGGGCCGTACCGGCTGTTGGCCGGGCTGCCGGTGGTGGACGGTGCCCTCCCGATGCGTTTCGCCCTCGCCGTCCTGCCGCTGCTGGCGACGGTGTCGACCCTCGCCGTCGACAGGGCGCTGCGCGCCGACGGGTGGGTACGACGACTCGTACCGGCGGCGGTGCTCGCGGCGGTGCTGCCGGTGACGCCGACCCCGCTGCCCACAGCGGACCGGCCGCCGCTTCCGGAGTTCGTCACCGGCGGGCACTGGCGGGAGTGCGTGTCCCCCGGCGGGGTGCTGGTCCCGGTGCCGCTGCCGACGCCGAGGCAGCCGTGGCCGATGCGCTGGGCGACCGCCGCCGACGCCGAGTTCCGCCTGCCGGAGGGGTTCTTCATCGGCCCGTTCGGCAAGAACGCGACGGCGGCGATGGGGGTCTGGAAACGTCCCACCTCCCGGCTCCTCGACGCGGTGGCCGAGGACGGCGTGCCGTCGCTCGGCAGCGAGCAGGAGCGACGCCAGGCGGCCCAGGACGCGCGGTTCTGGGAGGCCGAGTGCGTGGTCGTGACCGACGACGCCCCGAACGCGCCGAGCCTGCGGGTCACGTTGGATCAGCTCTACGGTCCGGGCACCCGGATCGCCGACGCCTGGACCTGGCGGCCCTGATCGCCTCGCGGGGGCCTGCGGTCACCCCGCCCTTCACGGCGAGAAGGACTCCGCGACGGAAAGGACCCCGCAACGGAAAGGACCCCGCGCCACCGCGATCCGGTGACGGGGGTCCTTCCGCTGGAAATCAGGCCTGACCGGCGCGGGCCGGGGGTTGGCTGGCGACCTCGAACTCCTCGCGCGGGTCGTGGAGCTGGCCGAGGGCGACCACCTCGCGGCGGAGGAAGAAGGCCAGGCTCCAGTCGACCACCACCCGGACCTTCCGGTTGAACGACGGGATCCGGCTCATGTGGTACGTCCGGTGCATGAACCACGCCGGCCACCCGGTCATCTTGATCCCGTACACCTGGGCGACGCCCTTGTGCAGGCCGAGGCTGGCCACGCTGCCGGCGTGCTTGTGCTCGTAGTTGACAGGTTCCCGACCCCGGATCACGTTGACGATGTTGTCGGCCATCCGGGACGCCTGGCGGACCGCGTGCTGGGCGCTCGGCGAGCAGAAGTTGCCGGGCTCCTTGGTCAGGTCCGGCACCGCCGCGCAGTCCCCGGCACTCCAGGCACCCTCGACCGCCGTGTCGCCGTCCACGATCTGCAGGGTCGGCAGGCAGGTGACCCGACGACGCTCGTCACGCGGGAAGTCGGTGGCGTCCAGCATCGGCGAGGGCTTGACCCCGGCGGTCCAGACGATGGTGTCGGAGCGGAAGCTGTCCCCGTCGGAGAGCACCACCTGCCCGTCGACACAGGACTCCAGCCGGGTGTCCAGCCGGATGTCCATGTTCCGCTTCAGCAGCTGCTGCACCGTGTAGGCACCCATGTCCCGGTCGACCTCGGGCAGCACCCGCTGGGTGGCCTCGACCAGGACCCACCGCATGTCCTCGGGCTTGAGCTCCGGGAAGTACTTGAGGGCGTCCCGGGCCATGTCCTCCATCTCGGCGAGCGCCTCGATGCCGGCGTACCCACCACCGACGAAGGTGAAGGTCAGGGCGGAGCGGCGAACCTCCTCGTCGAGGGTCGCCGCCGCCACGTCCAGTCGGTCCAGTACGTGGTTGCGCAGGTAGATGGCCTCGCCGATGGTCTTGAACCCGATGCCGTGCTCGTGCAGGCCGGGAATCGGCAGGGTCCGGGACACCGAACCCGGTGCCACCACCACGTGGTCGTAGGAGATCTCCCGGGGCGGGCCGACGATCGACTGCACGGTCGCGACCTTGCGGTCGTGCTCGATCCGGGTCACCGCGCCGGCCACGATGGTGCACTTGCGCAGCTCACGCCGCAGCGGCACCACGGAGTGGCGAGGAGAGATGTTGCCGGCCGCCGCCTCGGGCAGGAAGGGCTGATACGTCATGTGCGGCTGAGGGTCCACCACGATGACCTCGGCCTCGCGGCTGCTGAGCTTCTTCGACAGACGCAGGGCAGCGTAGAGCCCGACATGGCCGGCACCGACGACAAGGATCCGCTTCGGATTCACGTCATCCATCTTTCCCCGCCCGGCTCCGCCGACACCGCTCACGGCCCCCTTCTGTGACGGAGCACAACCCTGTGACCTGCACGACCCCACACAGGGTGACCGGCGCCACCGGTTTCGCCCCGCTCACGACACCGGAGAGCGAGGTACGCCCCTCTTCGGTGGACCGGGGGGATCCGGGTGGGTTACGGCCGAGGTGTCTGGGTCGGCACACTCGTCCCCCGCTGCGCCTTTTCGCAGCCTGAGGGCACCGCCGCCTGTCAAAACCCTTACTCCGGTCTACCGCATCGAGGCCGGCGGATTTCTCATTGTCTCAGCCAGGCCACAACCGCACGTCCGACCGAAAGGATCCAGATGCCCAGGACGAACAGGACGATCTTCGGCGCGGCAGTCGCCGTCACCGCTGTCCTGACGCTGCTCACCACCGGCCCCGCCCAGGCGGGACCGGGCAAGGACAAGGCCCCCACCGGCACCGCCGCCGTCGCCCTCGACGAGAGCCGCGCCCCGGACCGGACCGCCCGCACCGACGTCGTCTCCGCGCCCGCCGCCGAGGCGGCCCTGACGACCATCCAGTCCCGGATCGCCGACTACGTCGCCACCCACGGCACCCGGTACTCGTTCGCCAGCTACGTCGACGCCACCACCGGAAAGATCGTCCTGCGCACCGACGCCCCGGCCGACGTGGTGTCGAGGGTGACCGACCTCTCCACCGGGAAGGCCGCGCAGCGGCAGGCGGCCGGCCAGATCCAGGTCAGCCGGTCCACCACCACCGACAGCTGGCACCGTCGCGACGACGTGCCCGCGTACTACGGCGGCGGCGGACTGCTCTCCGGGAGCGCCCTCTGCTCCGCCGGGTACGCCGTGCAGAACTCCGCCGGAACCCGGTTCATGACCACCGCCGGACACTGCTACGCCAACGGGGCGACCGTCCTGACCGAGTCCGGCGCCAACACGTACGGCACCGTCTCCAACCGGCGGCTGCCCACCGTCACCGGTCACGCCATGGACTTCGAGCTGATCGGCGGTTCGTCGTACGCCGGTCGGGTCTTCACCGGTGGCGTCACCAGCACCAGCAGCATCCCGGTCGTCTCGGCCGGGGGTGCCGTCGTCGGCTTCGCCGACTACTGCCACAGCGGCCGGACCACCGGTGAGAACTGCGGACACACCGCCACCAGCGTCACCGCCCAGGTGTGCACACAGACCGGCTGCAAGTCGCCCGTCATCGCCTTCACCGGCGGAACCCTGAGCGCGGGTGGGGACTCCGGTGGGGCCTTCTACGTCAAGGACGCCTCCGGTGCCTGGATCCGGGGCAACGTGATCGCCGGGGGCGGCGGCACGAGCTACGCCCAGCCGTGGACCGTCCTCTCCACCGAGTTGGGCGTCAGCATCGTCCTCGGCTGATCCACAGCAGCACACGGCCCGAGCCCCGCTGCTCGTCCGAGGCTGGGAACCGCGACGTCGGTTCCCAGCCGCTGCCGTCCCGGTCCGCTCCCACCGTCGCGGGTCCACTCCCGCCGTCGTGGCCCGCGCCGCGTCGTCAGCGGACCGTCAACGGCCAGGGGCCGCCGTAGGACTCCACGACCGCCCCCTCGTCGGTCGTGACCACCACCCGGGCGTACAGCTCGTAACTGCCCGCCGGGGCGGGGCCCCCACCCGACTCGCAGAGCACCAACGGGACCCCGCCGGGGAGGGTTCGGGCCTCACCGGGCCGCAGATCCCACCGGACACCCACCGCATCCTGCGGACCCGGCAGGGCCACCACCCGGCCCTCCCGGACGAGGAACACGTCGGCAGCCCCGGGGGCGACCACCCGTACGGCGTCCCGGCTCTCGACCTCGACCTCCCCCTCGACCACCTGCCGACCCGCCGACACGGTGGCGGGGAACCGCCCGGTCACGGTCAGCCCCCCGGCGGTCGTGGGGCGCAGGGCCTGTCCGCACGCCACGACGGCGGGACCCGTGACGCCGGTGGGGTCCACCGGTGCCGGCTCCCGCGTCTCGGACTCCGCTCCGCCGCCCGCCGGTTCCCCCGCGCCACCTGTGGCACCACAGGCGGCCGAGGCGAGAACGAGCACGAGCCCGACCAGGACCATTCGACAGGCACCTCTCACCCGGTGGCGCATGGCGGCACTTCCCCTCACGACTGGACACGTCACCTGTTGGACCCGTCCGACGCCGCAGGGGTTCCCACCGCCACCGACCCACCCGATCGGGTGACCGGGGGTCAGCGACGGCGCAACAACCATCCCAGCAGGCCGCTCAGCCCCACCGCCACCAGCAACCCGACGATGGTGGCGGCCCGGAAGCCCTCACCCGACCGGAGCGCACCGGCCTCGGCCAGCAGGACACCGAGGACTGCGGAGGCGAGCACCACCACCCCCGCCCGCAGCAGCCAGCCGACGATCAACTCCGGGTCGACCACCGCGTCGTACGGCAGCAGAGCCGCCAGGGCGCAGAGGGTGTGCGCCAGGTACAACGTCGCCGCGAGGGCCAGGAGCTGCCACAACACGATCGAGCGGCCGAACCCGGCGGTGGCGAGCAGCCACCCGGCGACGGTGAGCAACGCCGCACAGGTCGGCCAGAGCCGACCGGGGCCGAACGCCGGCAGCAGGGCGGCGACGACGAGCGCCACCATCCCCCGCCCGGCGAGCACCTCCGGTGGGTAGGCCAGGAGGAACCCCACCAGGGTGGCCACGAAGATGCCGAGCCGGACGAGCAGGGGGATCAGTGTGATCCGGGTGATCGCGTGTCGCCAGGCCCGTACCCGTGCGGTGATCGCGGTCATCGTCCCCACCCGTCTCCACGGCCGACGGCAGGGAACCCGCTCCGACAGGCCGTCACCGGGCACCCACCCGGGGGGCGGTGGCCAGCCGGGCCACGTCCCGCAGCACCTCGTCGAGGCTGCCCGCCCCGGCCCACTGGACCACCGGGACCCCGTGCTCGCGGAGCTGCCGGACCATGGTGTCCCGGTCCAGCGACCACAGCCGGTACGCCACCTGGTCCCAACCCTGGGTGGCGGGCGGGGTGAGGCCGGTGGGCAGGGTGTCCACCGCCACCACGAACCGACCCGACCCGGCCAGCCGGGCCAGCATCTGGGCCGACCGCTCGTCCAACAGCGGAGTGAGGACCACCACCAGGGCGTCCGAGGAGAGCAGGTGCGGGCCGAACACCTGGTCGTACGGCTCGTGCGGGGACGACTCGGCGTGCACGTCGAGCAGCCACTCCAGCACCGTCAGGTACTGACGACGACCGGAGGCCGGACGCAGGCGGCGGGCGGAGGGGCCGTACTCCAGCAGCGACACCCGGTCGCCCCGATGCAGGTAGTGCTCGGAGATGGCGGCGGCGGCCCGGACGGTGGTGTCGAGCACCGACGCCGCCCCCTCGATCCCACCGGAGCGACCCGCCTCGGCGAGGAGGTCGAGCAGGACCACCACCTCGGCGTCCCGGTCCGACAGGGTGGCCGCGACGTGCAGTTTCCGAGCCCGCAGGGAGACCCGCCAGTCGATCCGACGCAGCCGGTCACCCGGGGCGAAGACCCGTACCCCGGCCAACTCGCCCCCCTCACCCGGCCGCCGCGAGTGGTGCGCGCCGACCAGGCCGGCGGCGCGGGGCATCGCCTCCACCGCGTCGAACGGGTCGGTCCGGGGATAGACCCGGACGTGTTCCGGCTCGACCACTGCGATCCGGGACATCAGCAGGCCACCACCGGCGGCGGCGCGGGCACCCGCCGGTCCGACCGGGTGCCGTCCCCACCGTCGGGCCGTCCCCTCCACCGTCACGTCCACCACCTCCTGCGCCGGTACGGAGGTCACGAGCGGCCGGTCCACGCCACGCCCGCCACCCAGATCCAGCCGTACGCCGCCGAAGGCGAGCCGGGTGCTGCGCAGCCACGGGCTCACCCGGGTCCGGACCACCGCCAGGTCGTACCCTGTCGAATCCGGGTTGCCGACGCTGATGACGCTGCGGACGTCACCCCCCTCGACCAGGTGCTCGTCGTCGGTGGTGAGCCAGACCTGCGGTGTGGCCGACGGCCGTCGACGCAGCCCGTACGCGGTGCCGAGGGCGAACGGGGTGGCCAACACCACCAGATCCACCCGGCCGAGCAGCACCCCGGCGATCAGCAGCAGCCCGGTGAGCAGGATCGCCCGTCCCAACGCCCAGGTGGGCGCCCAGCCGGTCGCCGACTCCCCGCCCATCAGCGTCCGGGCCGACCGGCGTGGTTGGGCAGGGCACCGCTGGCCGGGGCCGGGGTGGCGTCGAGGACCTCACCGACCACGAAGGACGGATCGACCCGACGGAGCCACATCTCCGGGCGGAGGGTGATCCGGTGGGCCAGGGCCGGCACCGCCACCTCCTTGACGTCCTCCGGAACGACGTAGTCCCGCCCGGCCAGCGCCGCGCGGGCGCGGGCGAGCAGCAGCAGCGCCAGCGAACCCCGGGGGGAGGCACCGACCAGCACCGACGGGTGCTCCCGGGTGGCGGCGGCCAACGACACGACGTACCGGCCGACGGAGTCCTCGACCGCCACGTGCTCCAGGGCCGCCTGCATCGCCAGCAGGGTCCGGGCGTCGACCACCGGTTTGATCACCGCCTCCTCCCGGCGACGGGCCATCCGCCGCTGCAGGACGTCCCACTCCTCGTCGTGGTCGGGGTAGCCGAAGGAGACCCTGATCAGGAACCGGTCCAGCTGCGCCTCGGGCAGCGGATACGTGCCCTCGTGCTCGATGGGGTTGGCGGTGGCGAGGACGTGGAAGGGCTCCTCCAGGCGGTAGGTGACCCCCTCCACCGAGACCTGCTTCTCCTGCATCGCCTCCAGCAGGGCGGACTGGGTCTTGGGCGGGGTCCGGTTGATCTCGTCCGCGAGGAGCATGTTCGTGAAGATCGGCCCGGCCCGGAAGGAGAAGTCCCCGTTGCTCTGGTCGTACAGGAAGGAGCCTGTGACGTCGGCGGGCAGCAGGTCCGGGGTGAACTGGAGACGACGGAAGTCCAGCCCCAGCGCCTGGGCGAAGCACCTGGCGGTGAGCGTCTTGCCCAGACCGGGGAGATCCTCCAGCAGGACGTGCCCACCGGCCAGGACACCGGCGAGGACCAGTTCGAGGGCGTCCCGCTTGCCGACCACGACCGAGCCCACCGCATCCAGCACCTCGCGGGCGAGGTGGCCGACCTCGGCGGGGGGCATGATCCGGTCTGCGTCGTTCATATCTTCTCCAGGTCGGCGACGATCACCGCGAGGTCGCGCGGCGACGGGGTGCGTCGGGGCGGATTGTTGAGAAAGGTCCAGAGTCGGTCGCCGAGCAGGACCTGCGCCCGCCCGGGGTCGGATTCGCGGGTCAGGCCGTGCCGCTGACGAAGCCGCTCGTCGGCCAGCTCGCCCAGCCGGGGCAGGATCACCTCGGCGAACCGCTCCGGCCGACGCGCCGACCCCTCCAGGGGCTGCGCCCACCTGTTCACCGCCGTCCGCAGCGCGTCGCTGGCCCCCCAGTTCCAGGTACCCGGCTCCTCACCGGAGTTCAGCCGGTTGCTGGAGCGCCGAGGCGGCGGGGTCAGCCCACCGGTGATCCGGTGGACGAACTGGACGGCGAGCACGCCGACGACCACCACCTCGAAGCTGACGATCAGACCGACGGCGCGCAGGACCGCCACCACGACGGCGGTGATCGCCCCGGTGGCGACGAGGAACTTCAGTACCGTACGGGCCCGTCCACCCCGACGACGCTCCGGACGCGCCGGGCGCTCCTCGGCGGAGCTGAACAGGTCGTCGATCCCCCCAACCGACTCGCTCATGCCGTCACCTCGCTGCGCTCGGCGTCGCCACGAGGACCGACACCCACGATTCGCTCGCACGACTCGCTCATGCCGTCACCTCGCGACGCTCGGCGTCGCCACGAGGACCGACACCCACGATTCGCTCGCAGCGCTCGCTCATGCCGTCACCTCGCTGCGCTCGGTGGTCAGCTCGGTGCGGAGTCGGCGTAGGGCGTTGCGGGCCTGGTCGCGGGTGTCGGTGTCGACGGGGCGGGTGGCGTACCGGGCCTCCCGGTAGACGTGGGCGAACCCGGCCAGCACGTCGGCGCTGACGATCACCGGTACCCCGGTGGACGAGTCGCCCCTCAGCAGGCGGGTGACCAGGTCGGTGGGGGTGTCGCCGGTCCGGCGGGGCACCCCGGCCGCCCCGGCGGCCTCCTCCAGGCGTACCCAACAGGCGATCACTGCGGTACGCGGGTCGGTGGCGGCGTCGTCCAGGTCGACGAGCCCGGCGTCGAGGGCGGCGACCACCTCACGGGTGGTCCCCTCGCTGCTGCGCCCGGCCCGGCGCTGCGGCAGGGCCCGGCGGGTACGGCGGACCGCCCCCCGGAGCAGCACCCGGGCGACGATCCCGAGCGCGACCGCCAGCACGACGGCGAGGACGACGAGCGCGGCGGTGGTGAGCCACCGGGGGATCTCCGGTCGGGTGGACTCGGCGGCGTCTCGGGGCTCCACCGGGATCTGCGACTCGGTGACGTGCTCCGGGTACTCCGGAACCAGGGGGATGGTGTCGGTGGCGGGCGGCACCCGGGAGGCACCGATCGTCGAGTTCCCGGCGGCCAGCGCCGCCACGGCGAGCAGGGCGACCACCAGCGCGACCGGCCACCACCTGCGCAGCACGTTGAGCTCCACCGGCCGTTACCTCCGGACCACCGGCACACAGGACCCGACGGGCGCAGACACTCCGTCCGTCATCGACTTTCCGCCCCCGCCGTCTCAGTCCACCCCGGCCACCTGCTTCGCCCGGGCGAACACGTCGTCCAGCATCCCGGGCGTCAACCGACCGGTGAACGTGTTCTGCTGACTGACGTGGTAGCAGCCGAGCACTTCCGGTGCGGTTGCGCCGGACCAGTGTGCCCCATGGCCGAACCTCGGTCGCGGGCTGGGCGGGCGGAGCCCGTACGTGTCCCGCAGGATCGGCCACCACGCCGCCCAGGCGAACGCGCCGAGCGCGACGACGACCCGCAGGGTGGGGCGAATCAGTTCGACCTCCCGGTGCAGCCAGGGGGCGCAGGTGTCGCGTTCGACCGGGGTGGGCTTGTTGTCCGGGGGCGCGCACCTGACGGCGGCGAAGATCCGGGTGTCGGTCAGGGTGAGCCCGTCGTCGGCGGCGACGCTCGTCGGCTGGTTGGCCAGGCCGGCCCGGTGCAGGGCGGCGAAGAGGACGTCACCGGAGCGGTCCCCGGTGAAGATCCGACCGGTCCGGTTCCCGCCGTGCGCGGCGGGTGCCAGGCCGAGGATGCCGATCCTGGCGTCCGGCGCGCCGAATCCGGGAACCGGTCGCCCCCAGTACTCCTGGTCCCGGAAGGCCGCCCGCCTGGTCCGGGCCACCTCCTCCCGCCAGGAGACCAGCCGGGGGCAGGCGAAACAGTCGGAGACAGCCGCGTCGAGGTCGGCCAGGTCGGTCGCCCGCGCGGCACTGCGGGCGACCTCGACCGGGGTACGCGGTTCAGCCAAGCCGGGCCCGGAACAGTTCGAGGGTGCGGGCCCAGGAGCTGGCGGCGGCCGGCTGGTCGAACACGTCGGGACGGTCGTCGTTGAAGAACGCGTGCCCGGTGCCCGGGTAGTCGTAGGTCTGGCAGGCGCCCCCGGCAGCCTCGACGGCCCGGCGCAGGTCGTCCACCCCGTCCGAGGTGGATCCGGTGTCAGTACCGGCGCGGTGCACGAGGGCGCTCTTGCCCGCGTACTCGGCCCAGTCGGTGTCAGTCCCGTCGGCGGGCAGGGTCGGGTAGAAACCCACGGCGGCCACGATCCGGTCGGACCGGGTGGCCGACCACAGCGCCAGGGTGCCACCGGCGCAGAATCCGACGCAGCCCACCTTCGCCGTCACCTCGGGGCGGGAGGCGAGGTGGTCGGCGACGGCGGCGATCCGCTGCGCGGCCTCGTCCAACTCCGGGCCGGCCATCAGGTACGTCCCGTCCGGCCCCTCGGTGAGGCTGCCCGGTCGCAGGTCCGGCGCGAAGGCGACGAAACCCGCCTCGGCGAACCGGTCCGCCACCGAGGTGATGTGACCGACGATCCCCCACCGCTCGGGGATGACGATGACGGCGGGGCTGGTCGTGCCGGTGGCTGGGACGGCCAGGTACCCCTGGCCCAGAACCTCGTGGTCGCGGTGGCTCGTCGATACGCCCATCAGCTCGTCCTCCTCGCGGTCAGTCGTCATTGGCTGGTCGCACAGTGGCGATGATTGGGCGTAGCCTCGCACGCCGTACCCGCCGCCGGAAGACGCTGGAACAGTGGCATTCACCTCCTGTTCGCTGCTGGGAACGACTTGCGCGGACGCCGACTTCCCCCACGTCGGCACCCGCGCGTCGCCCCCGGTCGGCGCTGGTCAGGAGGTTGGTTCGGGCGTCGGGACAGCCGGCGGGGCGGGCAGCGGCGGGACCGCGCCACGCGGCGTGGGGACCGACTCGGGCGGCGTGGGGACCGACAGGGTCGGGTCCGTCGCCGTCGGTTGCGGGGTCGGGGTGGACGTCGGGTTGGCCGGTTCGGACGACCCGCTGCCGGACGGGTCCGGGCCCGAGGTGGGTGATCCGGTGTTCTCCGACGTTCCCGGTGCGGCCCGGAACGGTTCCCGCTGCGGGCAGTGCGGATACGTCGGCACCCGCTGCTCGTCTGCCGCGCGCGCCGGGTCCGTCGCGTACTCGCAGTACGGGTTGCCCAACCGGATCGGGTTGCCGTCCTGGTCGAACAGGCGGGCGTCGGGAACCAGCCGTCCGTCGCTGTCGTAGACGAAGACGTCACCGATGTAGGGCGTCTCCACCGAGATCGTCCCGTAGTCGCCGCCGCCCCAGTGCCGCCGCGAGCCGTCCAGGTCGGCGAAGGCGGCCAGCGCGAAGACCACGAGCACTGCGGTGCCGGCCCCCACCGCCCGTCGGGGCCACCGCCCCAGTCCCGGGGTACGCCGACCGAGCCAGACCGAGGCGACCACACAGACCGCGAGCAGCAGCAGAGCGGCAAGGGTGCTCCCACCCAGCCTCGGCAGCAGCCCGAACGAGCCACCGGTGGTGGCCACTGTGACCAGCATGGCCGCCAGGTATCCGCGCAGGATCCACCAGGCCGGACGGAGCAGCCGCAGGTACTCGCTCGCCGAGGCGTACCCGAGGAGTGGGCCGAGACGGCGGTCGGCCCCGCGCAGCCGGGTACGGGCCCCGGCCCACGCGGCGGCGGCCCGCTGGTCCAGGTTTCGGCTGCCGGCCGGACCGGTCGCCCCGGCGGCGACCCGCAACTCGGCCGCGTACGCCTCGGGTGCGCCGAGCCTGTCGACGAGGGTCCCCTCGGTCTCGGCGGCCACCTCCCGCAGATGCTCCGGAAGGTCCTCGGTCAACTCGTCGCGGGTCTGCGCCGGAAGGTCCGCCAGGGCACCCCGGACCCGCTCGACGTACGCCGTGATCTCCTGCTCAGTGACGGTCATGCCGCCATCCCCCGATCGTCGAGCAGCGTGTCCATGGTGGTGGCGAACGAGCGCCAGAGCTTGCCGGAGCGGGTCAACTGGTCACGGCCGGCGGCGTTGAGCGAGTAGTACTTCCGGTGCGGCCCGGACTCGCTCGGCACCACGTACGTGGTCAGCAGACCGGCGGCGAAGAGCCGCCGCAGGGTCCCGTAGACCGAGGCGTCGCCGACCTCGTCCAGGCCGGCCTCCCGGAGTCGGCGCAGGATGTCGTAACCGTAGCCGTCCTCCTCCCGGAGCACGGCCAGGACCGCGAGATCCAGCACGCCCTTGAGTAGCTGCGTGGTATCCACGCATCGCACACTACTGTGCAATCCACACTACCGTCAACGAACCTCCCCACCACACCCACACCCAGCCCCAGCCCCAGCCCCAGCCCCAGCCCCAGCCCCAACCCCAACCCCAACCCAACCCAACCCAACCCAACCCAACCCAACCCAACCCAACCCAACCCAGCATGATCGTTTGCGGTTAACCGACGCACTGCCCGGCGTGTCGCGCACCTTTACAGCCAACGATCATGAGAACCAACCGAAAACGAGGATCTTGGAAGATTTCGGCCCCCGGAGGGCCTGAATAGCCCCAGGAGGGGCACTTACGCTCCAAGATCTCTTGTTGGGCGCGGCGGATCAGCTCACCTCAGTCGTCCGAGGACTCCGCCACGAACACGCCCACCCCGTGCGCGCTCGTCACCAGCCCCTCGGTTCGCAGGGCGTGCATCGCATAACGGATGACGGAATCGGACACGTTGTGTTCCGCCTTGAGCTGGGCTGTGGACGGCAGCTTGTCGCCCGGCTTCAACTCCCCAGCCCTGATCTGGGTCCGGATGTGGTCAGCGAGCTTTTCCCACTTGGTGGCAGGCATGGGCACTCCTCGGTCTCCACCGATCATCAGAGCACGCACCAACTTCCGGCGGCAAGTTGCCGGTACAGCGAACTAGTTCCTTGACCTAAGCGGACTAGTTCGCTTAAGTTCTCCACGGCGGGGCACTCACCGGTCTCCAACCTCACGAGGTTCCGCCCAGTGGTCGGGGCGGGCGAACCCCGATGGTTCGCTCCGACCACTGGTACAGCTCTGTCGTCGTACTGCCACGAGGGCTGCGGCGGCAGGGCGGGCGGTCCGGCCGTATCCCGGGCACGGCCGGACCACCCATCCGAGGCACTGGTCCAGCTCGACAAGAGGGTGAATCCGTGTTGCGTGACCTCCTGAGATCCCTGTCCGACCGACGACGGCGTGCGCAGCCCAGCCATCGTCGCCGGGAACACCCGCCGACCCCGCCGACGATCGTCAGGTCATCGGTCGACAGTCCGACGCCCACACCGACTCTCACACCCATGGCCGGAACCGCCGGGGTCTACCGGTCCTGGGCGTACCGTCCGCTGCGGCCGTGGCAGGTGCGCAGCCGTACCTTCACCGTCAGGCGGCGTGGCCTGGACCCCGCCGAGGTCGCCGCCTTCCTCGACCGGGTGGCCGACGACCTGGCCGCCGCCCACGCGGCGCTGGCCACCTCCCGGCAGGAGACCACGCAGATCCGGGACGCGTTACGGAAGTGGCAGTCCCGTCAGGCGTCCGGTGTGGCGGGTTCGGCGTGAGCCCCGCCGAGAGGTACGTCATCCATCTGCCGGTGGTGGCGGCGGACCTGGTCCGGGCCCGGATCCTGGCCCGGACCGCAGCCCGCTCCCTGGCCTTCCTCACCCAGGTCGACCCGGGGGAGACCACCGTCTCGGCCGAGGACGACCAGGGGGTACGACACCGGGTGTTCTGCGACCGTCTCCTCAAGAACGGGCGACGGTGCATCCTGCGCGCCGACCACGAGGTGTCCTGCGCCGCCCGTCCACCCCGTTAGTCGGGCGGGGGGAGGGCGCGGAGGGTGGCGCGGGAGAGCAGGTCGGCCTGGCGGGTGGCCTCCGGGATCCGGTGCCGGGGTGCCAGCGCCAGGGTCAGGTCGGTCGCCTGGGGCAGAGCGATGCGGTGCCCCACCGAGACGAACACCGGCTTCACCCCGGCTCGGGTACGCACCGCCCGGCCCACCGTCTCGTCCCCGTCGACCAACGGCGACCAGGACCCCCGGGCCGGGTCGGGCCTGTCGAAACGGGCGGTGAAGGGGGTCTTCGCCACCCCGAAACTGGGCAGCCCGGTGAGCACCCCCAGGTGACAGGCGAGCCCGAACCGCCTCGGGTGCGCGATCCCGTACCCGTCGCAGACCAGCACGTCCGGGCGGACCGTCAGCCTCTCCAGCGCGGCCAACAGGAACGGCACCTCACGGAACGCCAGCAGCCCCGGCACGTACGGGAAGGTCACCTCGCCGACGACGAACTCCGCCTGACGGACCTGCACGGAGTCGACGTCGAGCAGGACGGCGGCGGCGACCACCCGGTCGCTGCCCACCTCGTACGACACGTCGAGTCCGGCCACGGTGGCCGGTCGACCCGGAAGCGACGACAGCAGGTCGACCTCGCGCCGCAACTCCTCCTGCACCCGCTCGGCCTCGGCCACTCCCATCGTGCCGTCACCCGTCGGGAGGTGCCTCGACACGGCTAGGCGAGGCTCCAGGCGATGCCGTCGAGGATGTCGTGTTCGCTGGCGACCACCGACGACATCCCGGCCCGCTCCATGATCACCTGAAGGACCAGGGCACCGGCACCGATCACGTCGGCCCGGCCCGGGTGCATCACCGGGATCGTCAGCCGCTGCTCGCTGGTCCTCGCCAGCAGGTCGGTGGTGACCTGGGCTACCTGGTCGTACGAGACGCGGGCGTGGTGGATGCGCTCCGGGTCGTACCCGGGGAGGTCCTGGGCGATGGCGACCACTGTGGTGACCGAACCGGCGAGGCCGACCAGGGTGGCTGCGTCGCGGCCCGGGACGGCGGCCAGTGCCCGGTCCACGACGGCGGCGATGTCGGCGCGGGCGGCGGCGACCTGCTCGGCGGTGGGTGGGTCACCGGCCAGGTGCCGCTCGGTCATCCGGACGCAGCCGATGTCCATCGACACCGCCGCCTCGACCCCGCCGTTACGGGTCCCGACCACGAACTCCGTCGAACCGCCCCCGATGTCCACCACCAGGTACGGTTCGGCCGCGTCGGCGGGAAGCCCCCGGACCGCCCCGGTGAAGGAGAGTCGGGCCTCCTCGTCGCCGGTGACCACCTCCGGAGCCACCCCGAGGGTACGGCTGACCATCTCACGGAACTCGTCGGCGTTGGAGGCGTCCCGGGACGCCGAGGTGGCGCACATCCGGACCCGCTCCGCGCCCAGCTTCTCGATCTCGGTGGCGTACCCGGCCAGCGCCGCCCGGGTCCGCTCGATCGCCTCCGGGGCGAGCCGACCGGTCCGGTCCACGCCCTGACCGAGCCGGACGATCTCCATCCGGCGGGTCAGGTCCGTCAGCGGGGCCTGCGGACCGGCGGCGGGTTCGGGAAGGTCGGCCACGAGCAGCCGGATCGAGTTGGTCCCACAGTCGATGGCAGCCACACGCGTCGTCACGTCGGCAACCTTACGACAGACCACCCACCCGGGACCGTCGACGGCGTGGGTGTGGGAAGGGAACCCTTCTCTACGCCGTGGGCGTCGGGAAGGGGCCCTTCCTGGCAGGCTAGAGGCGCAGGAGCATCCGGGTGTTGCCGAGGGTGTTCGGCTTGACCCGTTCCAGGCCGAGGAACTCGGCGACGCCCTCGTCGTACGAGCGCAGGAGCTGTTCGTAGACGATCTGCGGGACCGGGGCGCCGTCGATCGGCTCGAACCCGAACGAGCCGAAGAAGTCCGTCTCGAAGGTGAGGACGAAGATCCGGGCGACGCCCAGCTCCCGGGCTGCGGCGATCAGCTCGCCGACGATCCGGTGACCGAGGCGCTGCCCCCGGCAGGACGGGTCGACGGCGACGGTACGGATCTCGGCGAGGTCCTCCCACATCACGTGCAGCGCCCCGCAGCCGACCACCTCCCCGTCGGTGGGGCGTACGGCGACCCGGAACTCCTGCACGTCCTCGTAGAGGGTGACAGTGGCCTTGCTCAGCAGCCGCCGGTCGTTGGTGTACGTGTCGACGAGTCGGCGGATCCCCCGCACGTCCCGGGTGCGGGCCCGCCGGACGACGACGGCCGGTGCCTCGGCGGCACCGGCCGGTTCCCCGTTCACGCCTCGGTCTCCCGGCCGGCGGTCGAGGGCGACCCGGTCTCCCGGTCGGCGTTCGGGGGCGAGCCGGTCTCCCGGTCGGCGTTCGGGGGCGAGCCGGTCTCCC
>NZ_JBEPEQ010000031.1:0-50723 GCF_040300925.1 Micromonospora sp. NPDC000207 | reverse complement strand
CACCCGGCGGGGTCGACCGTAGCCCACCCCCCACCCCACACTCTGGGGGCACCTCCACCCCCCCCCCGGGGGGCGGGGGGGGGGGGGGGGGGCCCCCCCCAACGGGGGCACCACCCCGGCCCCCCCCACGCCGGATCACCGGGTCGCGACAGCCACGCCGCCCGGTCGTCGTCGCCGACCAGCGGTCGGACCGGCGACGACGACCGGGCCGTTCAGTGCGCGCCGACTCCGGTCAGCGACCGGACCTCCAGCTCGGCGTACTTGTCCTCGTCGTGTTCCTTCGAGATGACGGTGCCGATCCAGCCGCAGAGGAAACCGAACGGGATGGAGAGGATGCCCGGGTTGGACAGCGGGAACCACTGCCAGTCGTGGTCGGGGAACATCGACGTCGCCGCGCCGGAGACCACCGGGGAGAAGAACACCAGGAGCACCGCGGAGAGCAGGCCGCCGTAGATCGCCCACACCGCGCCGGAGGTGTTGAACCGCTTCCAGAACAGGCTGTAGAGGATCGCCGGCAGGTTCCCCGAGGCGGCCACCGCGAAGGCCAGCGCCACCAGGAAGGCGACGTTCAGGTTCTGCGCGTAGATCGACAGGACGATGGAGATCGCCCCGATGCCGAAGGCCGAGATCCGGGCGACCCGTACCTCCTGACGTTCGGAGGCCTCCCCCCGCTTGATCACGTTGGCGTAGAAGTCGTGCGCCAGGCTGGACGAGGAGGCCAGGGTGAGCCCGGCGACCACCGCCAGGATGGTGGCGAAGGCGACCGCCGCGATGATCGCCAGCATGGCGGCCCCGCCGACGTCGCCGCCGAAGAAGTCGATGCCCAGTCGTTCGGCGAGCTGCGGTGCGGCGGTGTTGCCGGCCCGGTCCTGGGCCAGGATCGCCTCCCCGCCGACCAGTGCCGCCGCCCCGAACCCGAGCGCCAGGGTGAACAGGTAGAAGGTGCCGATGATGCCGATCGCCCAGAGCACGCTGGTCCGGGCGGCCTTCGCCGTGGGCACCGTGTAGAACCGGATCAGGATGTGCGGCAGGCCGGCGGTGCCGAGCACCAGGGCGATGCCGAGGGAGAGCAGGTCGACCTTGTTGTAGAAGGTCTGCGTCGCGTTGCCGGCGACCTCGACGCCGTACCGGAGCCCGGGTTCGAGGAAGGCGCTGCCCTGGCCGGACGCGGAGGCCGCGTCGCCGAGCAGGGCGGAGAGGTTGAAGTTGTACTTGGCCAGCACCAGCAGGGTCATCAGGAGGGTGCCGCCCATCAGCAGCACCGCCTTGACGATCTGCACGTAGGTGGTGCCCTTCATCCCGCCGACCGTGACGTAGATGATCATCAGCGCCCCGACCAGGATGATCGTGGCGACCTTCGCGGTGTCGGCGCCCATCCCGAGGAATGTGGTCCCCGGCCTGATGCCGAGCAGCAGGGCGACGAGCGCCCCCGCCCCGACCATCTGGGCCAGCAGATAGAAGATCGACACCGTGATGGTGGAGACGGCAGCCGCCGTCCGGACCGGCCGCTGCCGCATCCGGAAGGCCAGCACGTCGGCCATCGTGTACCGGCCCGAGTTGCGCAACAGCTCCGCCACCAGCAGCAACGCCACCAGCCAGGCCACCAGGAACCCGATGGAGTAGAGGAACCCGTCGTAGCCGTACAGGGCGATCAACCCGGCGATCCCGAGGAACGACGCGGCGGACATGTAGTCCCCGCCGATCGCCAGACCGTTCTGGAACCCGGAGAAGGAGCGGCCACCGGCGTAGAAGTCGGTAGCCGTCTTCGTCTGCCGACTGGCCCAGATCGTGATCGCCAGGGTTCCCGCCACCAGCACCACGAACAGGGTGATGGTCAGCGTACGGGCGGTGTCGCTGTTGCCGGCCTCGGCCGCCAGGAGGGCGTTCACTTCTCACCCCCGGTGAGGTCGTCCCGGATCCGGTCGGCGATCGGGTCGATCCGTCGACCGGCGTACCGGGAGTAGAGCCAGGCGATCCCGAACGTCGAGACGAACTGCAACAGGCCGAAGACCAGGGCGACGTTGATGTTCGTGCCGAACAACTTCGCGCTCATGAAGCCCCGGGCGTACGCGGAGAGAATGACGTAGAGCGAGTACCACAGGAAGAACGCGACGGTCATCGGGAAGACGAAGCCGCGCAGCGCGCGACGGAGCGCGCCGAACTCGTCCGACCGTTGTACGGCGAGGTACCGCTGGGCGTCGTCGGTGGACGCGGCGGACTGGTCCGTTGACATCGTGGATCACCACCTTCGGCAGGCGTGGGGTTTGGCGCACCGTAGAAAGCGCCGTCCCTGCCCGGGAAGGTCTGGATCGGCACCGGTCGACGACTGCGCCGAACGGCCCACCCCCTGCGCCCAGTGACACAGCTCACTCCGACGAACGGTCCCCCTCCCGCCACGCCACGCCGGGCGGGACCGCCGCCGGAGGCGGGGCGGGGTCAGGTGTCGAGGGTGCGGTAACGGCCTCGGTGGTGGAGCAGGGGAGCACTCTCCTCGGCCAGGTCGACAACCTCGACGGTGGCCTCCACGAGCAGGCCCCAGCCGTACTCGCGGGAGGTGTCCAGGCGACACCCGGCCCAGCCCCCGGCGTCGGCGGGCACCGGCCCGTACGGAGTGTCGGTCCACTCGCCGATGGCGAAGAGGCCACCCGGGGAGGGGAAGAGACCGGCGAACCGGTCGGCGAGCTGCCGGTGCGCGGGACCCAGTTGGGCGACGGCGAACCGGCCGGAGTCCTCCACCGCCGCCCACAGGTCCGACTCGGGGTCGACCAGCCCGAGGAGCCGATCCGGCTCCCCCTCGGCGACCAGGGTGGAGGAGACTGTCAGCCCGGCTGGTCCGGGGGCGGTCCAGAGCGTGACCGGCGCGGCGAGTCGGCCACGCAGCCGCCGTGCGGGGGACCGCTGCCCGGTCGGTACGGCGAACGGGTCGGTGTGGTGGATCTCGGCGCCTGGCCTCTGATGATTCACGTGAAACATTGTGCCGCCGCGAACGTCACCCGTCTGCGTCTCGGGAGTCCACGGGCCGGTCGGGCGGGGAGTCCACGGGCCGGTCCGCCTCTCGGGCGTCCACCGGTCGGTCGGGCGGGGGGTCGAGGGACCGGCGGGCGGCGGCGAGCACCTCCTCGTCGGCGCAGCCGGCGGCGTACCCGGCGATCCGCCGTCGGATGTCCCGGCCCAGCAGCCACGTCCCGATCCGGTCGGCGACCGGTCGCAGCCACGCCGGTCGGCAGCGGAAGCTGTACCGCCAGGTGGCGACGGTGGTGTCCGGCTCGGGGCCGGGGGCGAACCGCCAACCCCCGGCGAACATCTCGAAGAACCACGGCCCCCGGACCATCTTCATGCCCACGTTCGTCGGCGGGGCGAACGAGACGTACTCGCTGACCATCGTCAGGCCGTGCCGGGACCGGGTGAAGGTGCGGACCCCCCGGCCCGGCCGGGTCGCCCCGTCGACGAAGTGCTGCTCCCGGACGAAGGGGTCCCAGCGGTACCGCACCGGCGCGACCGTCTGCGACACGGCGAAGGCCAACTCCGGTGGGACCGCGACGGTGGTCACCGACTCGACGACTGGCACGTCCTACTCCTCCACCTGTCAGCGGCGCGGGGTGACGGTGGCGAGCAACTCCGGCATCCGACGGTCCAGGACGTCACCGGCCAGGTACGCCCCGAGCCACGCCATACCGACGCCGTACGCGGCACCGACCGGCAGGGCCAGCCAGTACCAGGCGTCGCCGAGCAGGAGCGCCGCCACCAGGATCGGCACCGCAGTGATCGCCGCGACGACCATCGACACCAGGGTCAGCATGCTGCGGGCCACCCCGGCACCGGAACTCATCGCGAACGGGTTGCTCGTCTCCGGCAGCGCGTACGCGGCCAGCACCGACAGGAAGGTGTTGACAGCGAGCCCACCCCCGTAGGTGGCCAGCAGGACGCCCAGCGTCAACCCGATCCAGCCCGGCTCGCCGAGCACCACCACCAGGACGATCGAGACGACGCCCAGCATCGGCAGCACGTACACCGAGAAGGCGGCGATCCGGGCCAGCAACTCGACCCGGCCGGGCACCCCGGCGACCACGTTCGCCGCGTACGCGCTGCCGTCGAAACCGAACTGGTTGGCGATGGTGACGGCGGCCAGCGCCCCGACGATCACCATCGACAGGCTGACGGCGACGGGGCTCGCCGAGGTCAGGACGTCGAATCCCTCGGCCCCGTCGAACTGGAACCCGGACCCGCCGACGTTGACCACCGCCGGCACGAACACCCCGACCACCGCGAGGGTGATCAGGTTGGCCCGCCGCCGGGCGTCCCGCCACCAGTACCGGCACTCCCGGGCGGTCAACGCGCCGAACCGGGTCCGCCCGAGCCAGCCGAGGCTGCGGGGGAAGAGCTGGGTGACGGGGCTGCCGACCGGGCCGCTGTTCTTCACGGTGGCCGGGCCGGCGGTGGCCGTACCGACCATCGCGCTCTCCAACGACCTGGACCACCACAGCAGCAGCCCGACCACCGTGACCCCGGTGATCAGCAGCTTCACCAGGGCCGCCCAGGCCCGACCCTCGGCCACGTCGATCCCGACGGTCCAGGGTGCGGCGAACGGCGTCCAGCCGACCACCCGGGCCACAGCGGCCATCCGGTCCCAGTCGGCCGCGGCGATCGCGGCCACCAGGCCGATCTGCAACGGCCCGAGCAGCGCGGCGAGCACAGCGAGTCCGACGGCGGCCAGGTCACGGACCCGACGGGACCGCAGCATCGCGGCGAAGGCACTGGTCAGGGCGCGGCTGCCGGCGACACAGAGGAGCACCCCGGCGAGGACCCCGACCCCGGCGGCGACGGCCGCCGCCCAGCCGCCCAGCGCGGCGGCGGTGACCACCAGGCCGCAGAGGGCGAGCAGCGCGGCGACAGTGGGAAGGCTGACCAGGGCGGCGGCGCACAGACCGAGGAGCAGGGTACGGCGGGACAGCGGCAGCAACGCGAAACGGGCCGGGTCGAGGGTCTCGTCGACCCCGAAGAAGACCAGCGGCAGGAGCAGCCAGCCCATCGTGAGCAGACCCCCGCCGATCCCGGTGACGATGATCGCGGCCTGGTGCTCGCCGAGGAGGCCGGGGGCGGCGAGGGCGAGGAACCCGCCCAGGGCGAACCAGAGGGCGAAGAAGGCACCGACGACGTACAGCACGATCCGCCAGCTCTGGCCCTTGAAGTTGTTCGCTGTGACCCGCAGCTTCAGGCGGACGAAGTGTCGGGCCCTGACCGGGCGTACCGGGCCGACGTCGGTGCCGACCGGCAGGCTCCCGGTCGGACTCACCGGGACAGCCACGACAGCTCCTCGCCGGTGGCGGTACGCCCGCCGACCACCTCGACGAAGACCTCCTCCAGGGGCCGGTCGGCGCGCACCTCGGCGAGGGTGCCGACCCGTTTGATCACCCCGTCGGCGAGGATCGCCACGTGCGAGCAGAGCCGCTCGACGACCTCCATCACGTGGCTGGAGAAGATCACCGTTCCGCCGCCGACGACGTACCGCTGGAGGATGTCGCGGATCAGGGCGGCGGAGACCGGGTCGACCGCCTCGAACGGTTCGTCGAGCACCAGCAGTCGGGGGCCGTGCAGCAGCGCGCAGGCCAGGCCGATCTTCTTCTTCATCCCGGCCGAGTAGTCGACGACGAGGGTCCGCCCGGCGTCGCCGAGGGCGAGGACGTCGAGCAGCTCGGTGGCCCGCCGGTCCACCACCGCCGGGTCCATGCCGCGCAGCAGGCCCTGGTACGCCAGCAGTTCGGCCCCGGTGAGCCGGTCGAAGAGGCGAGCCCCGTCGGGCATCACGCCGAGCAGCTGTTTGGCCCGGACCGGGTCGGTCCAGACGTCGTACCCGAGCACCCGGGCCTGTCCGTGGTCCGGGCGGAGCAGGCCGACGGCCATCGACAGGGTGGTGGTCTTGCCCGCGCCGTTGGGACCGAGCAGCCCGTAGAACGAGCCTGTCGGCACGTCGAGGTCGACGCCCGCGACAGCCACCTTCGTGTCGAACCGTTTGGCCAGGCCGCGCAGGCTGAGCGCCGGGTGCTCTTCACTCATGCCCCGACCGTATCGGGAAGTGACCAGGTCACAAGCGGAGGGCTTCGGGGGCGTGGAGCCGGAGCATGATCGTGCCGACGTCGCCGGGGGTGCGGCGGCGGGAGGCGAGCGACCCGAGGATCATCACCGAGAAGGCCAGCGGCACCGTCCAGGCGGCCGGCTGGGCGACGAAGGTGGCCGGCCAGCCGGACAGGGGCGGCCCGAGCACCGTGACCAGGACCGCCGAGACTGCCGCTCCACCTCCGGCGAGGATCCCGGCGGCGGCTCCGACGTCGGTCAGTCCCCGCCACCAGATCCCGAGGACCAGCAGTGGGCAGAAGCTGGACGCGGCGACAGCGAAGGCCAGCCCCACGACCTGGGAGACGTCCAGCCCGGAGACGTTGAGGGCGAGGACCGTCGGGACTCCACCGGCGACGACTGTGGCCAGCCGGAATCCGGGTACCGACCCGCGTCCGAGAACGTCGGTGGAGATCACCCCGGCGACGCTGGTGAGCAGCCCGGAGGAGGTGGAGAGGAAGGCGGCGAAGGCCCCGGCGGCGACGAGCGCGGCGAGGGCCCGACCGGTGGTGCCGTCGCCGAGGGCCGCCCCGGGGAGGAGCACCACCACGGCGTCGGTTCCGCCGGCGACGAGCAGTTGCGGGGTGTAGATCCGGCCGAGGACCCCGTACAGGGTGGGGAGCAGGTAGAACGCCCCGACCAGGGCCAGCACCACCAGGGTGGTCCGACGGGCGGCGGCCCCGTCCGGGTTGGTGTAGAACCGCACCAGGACGTGCGGAAGCCCCATGGTGCCGAGGAAGGTCGCCAGGATCAGCGAGTACGTCGCGAACAGCCCCCGGTCGTCGTCCCCGGCGGCGCTGGGCAGCAGCCAGTCGGCGGCTCCGGTCGCCACCCCGGACACCTCGGGCACCGGGTCACCGGCGGCGAAGTCGAGTTCGTCGCCGGGGCGTACCTGCCGGGTCGCGCCGTCGGGCCAGGTCAGGGTCGCCCGGTCCTCGACCACGACGGTGGTCGCGGTCCGGAACGTCGGCCCGTCGGGCGGGGTCACCGCCGGGCGGCCGTCGGCCTGCCACTGCAACGCCAGGAAGATCACGGGTACGGCCAGGGCCGTCAACTTCAACCAGTACTGGAACGCCTGGACGAAGGTGATCGCCCGCATCCCGCCGAGCGCCACGTTCGCTGTGACCACCGCCGCCACCACCAGTGCCCCGACCGGGTACGGCGATCCGGTCAACGTGGCCAGGACGAGCCCCGCCCCCTGCAACTGCGGCACCAGGTAGAGCCAGCCGATGAAGATCACGAAAACCGTGGCCAGGGTACGCAGCCGCTGCGACCGGAGCCGTACCTCGCAGAAGTCGGGGAGGGTGAACGCCCCGGAGCGACGCAGCGGGGCGGCGACGAACAGCAGCAGGGCGAGGTATCCGGCGGCGAATCCGACCGGGTACCACAGCACGTCCACGCCATACTTGAGGACCAGCCCGGCGATGCCGAGGAAGCTCGCCGCCGACAGGTACTCCCCACCGATCGCTGCGGCGTTCCAGGTGGGGCTGACCCTGCGGGAGGCGACCAGGAAGTCGGAGGTGGTCCGGGCCAGTCGCAGCCCGTAGAAGCCGATGCCCAGGGTGATCAGGGTGACCGTCACGATCGCCGGGACCACGAGGGCGTTACCGTCCAACTCAGGGCTCCGGCCGCTGGACGAGGTCGGTGAAATCCTGCTCGTTGCGTTCGGCGAGCCGAACATATCCCCAGCCCACGGCGATGAGGAAGGGGAAGGAGGCCACCCCGAGCAGCAGCCACGGCAGGTTGACTCCGGCGACTGTGGTCCGCCCCACCACCGGGGCGATCGCGAACAGCAACGGCAGACCGCCGAGACCGATCGCCACCACCAGCGACATCCGTACGGCCAGCGCGAGCTGCGCCCGGACCAGCCCCCGCACCAGCGCCTCGCCCACCCCCGTCTGCTCGGTCAACTCGGTCCGGGTCAGCTCGGCCGACGGTGCCCGACGAGACACCTCGGCCAGCACGATCCGGGTCCGGTGACCGTCGCCCCGGGGCCGGTGGGGAGGGAGGGGATCGAGGGCGGCCACTGACGCAGTCTCACCGCCCTCGCCGGATTGTCAAGCGTTCCCGTCCGTCCGCAGGCACCCCGCCTGGCCTCCGTAACCGGCGTTCCTGGCGGGTCTGCCCCGGTGCTTGGTCGCAGGTCAGGATAGGTCTCGTGCACGCTGTAGAGCTGCCCCCACAGTCGGGGCACGCACACCTCGTGAAAATCGACGAGGAGACGCCGATCCCTCAGGCGGGCTGGAAGGAACCAGGCGGGCTGAAAAACATCGCCGGCCCGAACAGCACAAGCAGGCTGGCAGGCATCAGGCGGGACAGAAGTCCCCGGACGGGTGCAAGACCGTCGGCTGAGGTGCCCCGAAGCTCTGGCGGGACCGCGTTCGTCCGACGGGTCGACCAGGGAGAGCCCCACCACCCGACCTCGGACGCCCGCCCCTGCACCGAGCGCCGGTCTCGTTGGTGGGGGCAGTTCGACAGCGCGCCGGGGACCCTACCCCGGCCCGGCCACAGGGGCCGGGGCCGCGCACGACCGGGGTGCCTGCCGGGCCTGGTTGCCGGCCGTGCGGAGTGCCGGCTGTGGGGAGTTCCGGCCGTGTGGAGTGCCGTTCGTTCGGGCCGTTGGTGGGCGTCGATGGGAGGAAGGGCGGTCGAAGGCAGGGGATGGGCGACGATCTGGACGGTCGGACAGGTTGTGAACAAACCTGTGGAGAACTCTCCACAGCTGTGGATAACCCCGTGGACAACTCATCGTTGTTGCTGGTGGTCGGCAGTGTCGGTCGATAGGGCCGCACCCGCCGCCGCACCCGCACGCCGCACGCCGCACGCGCATCGCCGCACCCGCACCACCGCACCCGCACGCCGCACGCGCGCCCGTCGTCGTCGGTGGCGGGTGGGAGGTCGGCGCTTTCAGGTCGGTACGGTCGCGCGGTCGTGGGGTCGTCGGTCCGGCTGCGGACGGTCCAGGGTGCGCCAGGGGCCGCCGAGCAGGGGCGTGAGGACGACGAGGAAGTAGCCGACACCTACTGCGACCAGGGTGGGCGTGACGCCGAGGTGGTCGCC
Source organism: Micromonospora sp. NPDC000207 (assembly GCF_040300925.1). Taxonomy (NCBI): domain Bacteria; kingdom Bacillati; phylum Actinomycetota; class Actinomycetes; order Micromonosporales; family Micromonosporaceae; genus Micromonospora; species Micromonospora sp. NPDC000207. The sequence goes on along the minus strand of NZ_JBEPEQ010000031.1, from coordinate 41,552 downwards.
GGCGAGGCCGGCGCCGAGAGCCCCGAGGGGGATGGCGGCCCACGCACCGGCACCGATGACGCCGTAGACGCGGGCCCGCATGTGGGCCGGTACCCGTTCGAGTTTGACAGCACCGATGAGGGGGTTGATGGCACCGGCGGCGAGTCCGGCGAGGCCGAAGACGGCCGCCTGTACGGGGAGGGGAAACCCGGCTGCGAGGCTCCAGAACGGTGGTGCCCCGGCCAGGGCAAAGGCGGTGACGAACGTGGCGCGTCGGGGTAGTCGGTGTCCGACGGCGCTGAACGTCAGGGAACCGATCACGGCACCGCCGCCCATCACCCCGACCAGCAGGCCGAAGGCGGCTGCTCCGCCGAGTTCCCGTTCGGCGACCAGGGGAAGCAGGACGCTGGACTTCGTCGCGTCGAAGAAGTTGGTGACGAGCACGAGCAGGACGACGGCGCGCAGCAGCGGTTCGGTGAACAGGAAGCGGAGCCCGGCACCGAACTCCCGCCAGTAGCCGTCGCCACCGGACGCCTGCTCGGTGGGACGGAGGGTTGCGGGTACGAGGAGGGCGACGACGGCCGCCGACAGGGCGAACGTGGCGGCGTCGATGGCCAGGACGGTCAGCCCTCCCAGGGCCGCGACCAACAGACCGGCCACGGGTGCGCCGACGAGTCGGGCACCGCGTTCGGTCGCCTCGTACCAGCCGACGGCTCGTTCCAGTGGTACGCCGGCGGTGGCAGCCGCCTCGGGGAGCAGTGCGTTGCGGGCCGTCTGACCGGGGGTGTCGAGCAGGCCGCTGAGGAACACCAGGGCGAGCAGCGCCCAGAACGGCAGCCCGATCGTCACGTCGAGCAGCGGCACCGCGGCGACTGTGACACCGGAGACCAGGTCGGCCAGGATGCTGGCGCGACGGTAGCCGATCCGGTCGACGACGACGCCGCCGAACGCGCCGCCGAGGACGACGGGGGCGGTGGCGAACGCGCCGGTGATGCCGGTGGCGGTCGGTGAGCCGGTCTGCGCTAGCACGTAGAGCGGCAACGCGATGAAGGTCAGCATGTTGCCGGTCATCGAGACGGCGTGCCCGATCAGCAGCCCGGCCAGCGGGCCTCGACGGTGCGGCGCGGCGTTCACCGGGGCCAGCGGAACGCGTGGTAGATCAGCGCGACCCGTTCCGCCCCGGCGCGCTCCGGATCGCTGCGGGCCTCCCACCGGGCGGCCAGCGCCTCGACGTCCGCGCGCAGCTCCACCAGCTCGTCGCTGGTCAGGTGGAGGAGGTTGTCGCCGCTGGTGGTGCCCTCGACCCAGCGCGCCTCCAGGGTGGCCTCGGTGTCCAGGTACGCCTGCAACCGGTCGGCGTACCGCTGGAGGACGGCGCGGCGGAGCAGGTCCGAGGCGGCCCTGCGCTCAGGGTTGTCGAGGGTTTCCAGCGGTTCCCACGTCGTACGCGAGTGTGCCGCCTTCCACCACCGTTCCCGGCGGGTACGGGCCAGCTCCGGGGCCTGGACCACGAAGCCGTGTTCGGCGAGCTTGCCGACGTGGTAGCTGACCGACCCCGCCGCCTCGTCGACGAGGTCGCTGAGCATGCCGACGGTCTGCGGTCCACGTGCTCGAAGCTCGCCCAGGAGGCGCAGCCGGGTGGGATGGGCCAGGGCGCGCATCGCCCGGGGGTCGGTCAGGTGCAGGGCGGGAGAGGGCTCGGACATACCGACACCCTAGACCGACAACGAATGACGTACAAGAAGTCTTGTTATTGGCGTCAGCGGGACCAGTCCTGCTTGGCGGCGCGGACCAGGCGGTCCTTCAACTCCCGGGTGTGTCGTCGGCTGACCGGCAGTTCGGTGTCGTCGACGACCACCACGTAACCGGAGTTGACCAGTCGCAGCTCGGTGATCAGCCGGAGCTGGACCAGGAACGACCGGTGGATCCGGACGAAGCCGCCGTCCGCCCACCGTTCGGCGAGGGTGGCCAACGAGACCCGGACCAGGTGGGAGCCGTCCCCCGTGTGCAGCCGGGCGTAGTCGCCCTGCGCCTCCACCCACCGGACCGCCGAACGGGGCAGCATCCGGGTGCTCCCGGCCAGCTCGACCGGGATCGTCGGATCCTCCTCGGCCCGCGCCAACGCGGCCGGATGACTCGGCACCACCCGGGCGCCGATCACCCGGCGCAGCGACTCGGCGAGCCGCTCGGCCCGGACCGGCTTGCGGACGTAGTCGGTCGCCCCCACGTCGAAGGCGTCCACCGCCCCGTCGTCGTACGCGGTGACGAAGACGATCGCCGGGGGTCTGGCGAACCGTTGCAGCACCCGGGCCAGCTCCATGCCGTCCAGGCCGGGCATCCGGATGTCGAGGAAGACCACGTCCACGTCGTCGTCGCGCAGGACCCGCAGCGCCTCGGTGGCGTCGCAGGCGGTGTGCAGCCGGGCGACCCGGGGGTCGGCCCGCAGGTGGTACGCCAGCTCGTCGAGGGCCGGCGGTTCGTCGTCGACAGCCAGCACCCGCAGGAAACCGTTCACGAGGTGACCCGTACGCCGGGATGGAACTTCGGCACCCGGAGGCTGACCTTCGTACCCGAGCCGACACCTGTCTCGACGACCAGGCCGAACCGGTCCCCGAAGGCCGACCGGAGTCGCTCGTCGACGTTGGAGAGGCCGACGTGCTGGCCGGAGTCGTCGCCGGGGTCGCTCCCGGCCAGGTCGGCGATCCCTGAGGTCAGGGTCGTCGGATCCATCCCCACGCCGTCGTCCTCCACCGTGATGTGGCACTCGGCACCCGCGTCCCGGGCCTCGATGCTCACCATGCCGGTGCCGGGCTTGCCGGACAACCCGTGTCGGACCGCGTTCTCGACGAGCGGTTGCAGGCAGAGGAACGGCAGGGTCACCGACAGCACCTCCGGGGCGATCTGCAACCGCACCTGCAACCGGTCCCCGAACCGGGCCCGCTCGATGGTCAGGTACCTGTCGATCGAGCGCAGCTCCTCGGCCAGCGTGGTGAACTCGCCGTGGGCCCGGAACGAGTAGCGGGTGAACTCGGCGAACTCCAGGATCAGCTCCCGGGCCCGCTCCGGGTCGGTGCGGACGAACGAGCCGATCGCCGTCAGCGCGTTGTAGATGAAGTGCGGGCTGATCTGGGCGCGCAGCGCGCGTACCTCGGCGCGGGCCAGCCGCTCCCGGGACGCGTCCAGCTCGGCCAGGGCGATCTGGTTGCCGGCCCAGTACGCCGTCTCCAGGGTCGCCTGCACCAGCCCCGGCGCGGGGGCGTCGTCGGCGACCGCCACCAGCGCCCCGACGACCCGTCCGGCGGCGCGCAGTGGGGCGAGCACCGCCCCGCGTACCGGGCAGTCGACCCGGTCGCAGCGCAGCTCCGCCTGACCGAGGACCGTCGACCGGTCGGTCGCCACGGTCCGCAGGGCCGCCGCGAGTAGCTGCCCGGCGTGGTGGCCACCCCGCCCGTCGAGGGCGAGCAGCTCCGCCCGGTCGGTCAGCGCCAACCCGGCAGCGCCCACCAGGGTCCGCAGATGGCGTACGGCCTTCGCCGCCCCCGCCTCTGTCAACCCGGTACGCAGCGGCTCGGCGGCCAGCCCGACCGTGTGCAGCACCTCGTAGGTGGCCCGCTGGGTGGCTGTGGCGATCCCCCGACGGGCCCGGAGCCGGACCAACGCCCACAGCGCCGCGCCCAACGCACCGACCAGGACCGCCCCACCGAGTGCGGCGGTCACCCCGGATCCCGGGTGCCGGTCAGTACGCGCCCTTGCTGGCCAGGACCACACCGACGGTGCGCCACAGGATGCTCAGGTCGTACGTCAGCGACCAGTTGTCGACGTAGTAGAGGTCGAGCCGGACCGCCTCGTCCCAGGACAGGTCGGAACGCCCGGAGACCTGCCAGAGCCCGGTCATCCCCGGCCGGACCAGCAGCCGCCGCCGGACGTCGCCCAGGAAGTCACCGTCGTCGGCGGGCAGCGGACGCGGCCCGACCAGTGACATCTCGCCCTTGAGCACGTTGATCAACTGGGGCAGCTCGTCCATCGACGAGGCACGCAGGAACCGGCCCACCGGGAAGACCCGGGGGTCCTCCTTCATCTTGAACAGCATGCCGTCGGTCTCGTTCTGGTCGACCAGGCTGGCGAGTCGGTCCTCGGCGTCGACGTACATGGTCCGGAACTTCCAGACCCGGAAGGTACGCCCCTCGTGGCCGACGCGGGGCTGCCGGAAGAAGACCGGCCCCCGGTCGGAGATCTTGATGGCGATCGCGATGGCCACGAAGAGCGGGACGAGCGCCAGCAGGCCGAGCCCGGCGGCGGCCTTGTCCATCAGGTTCTTGGCCAGCAGGGCCGGCCCGGACAGGGTCGGCTCCTCCACGTGCAGCAGCGGCAGGCCCTCGATGGGGCGGATGTGCACCCGGGGACCGGCGATGTCGGTCAGCTGCGGGGCCACCACCAGGTCGACCCCGGAGCCCTCCAGCTGCCAGGCCAACCGGCGCAGCTCACCGGGCTCGGCGCTGGCCGAACCGCAGACCGCGATGGTGTCCCCGCCGACCTCCCGGACCAGGGCGAGCACGTCTCGCCCGGCGTACACCGGGACCGGGGTCTCCACTCCCCGGGTGGCGGTGTAGCCGTCGGTGAGGTGGATGGCCACCGGCACCAGACCGGCGCTCGGGACCCGGGTGACTGCGGTGTAGACCTCCAGGCACTCCGGGAGGGTGCCGACCAGGACCATCCGGTGCCCGGCCTGGCTCATGTTGCGCCGGATGACGTGCAGCACGAAGCGGCAGAGGATCCGGTTGAGCAGGACCAGCAGCAGCGCGCCGAGCAGGGCGGTGCCGACGGTGAACCGGGACAGGTCGGTCTTGGTGGCGAAGGCGAGGAAGGAGACGGCCGCGACCACCGCCACCCCGGCCCGGATCACCCGCTTGAACTCGTCGGGTCCGAGTCCCAGGTAGCGCCGGTCGTACGCCCGGTTGCCCCACAGGATGACCATCCAGCCCAGCGGGAGCAGGCCGAACGCCACCGTGTAGAACCAGGTCGGGTCTTCGGCTGCCTGGTAGAACCCGGCCCGGGACTGGTCGAACGACTCGATGGCGATCAGGCTGGCGACCGCCGCCGCCCCGAAGTCCAGCAGCATGAGCAGCACGATGTACGGGCGGTGCCAGCGGGACACCCGCCGCCGTGCCCGAGCCCAGGCCGACCGGGGCACCCCGTTGGGAGACGCAGGTGTGGGCGGCTGGATCTCGAAGCTGTCGACATGCCGCACGGCTTTGCTCCGGCCTGAGTTGGATACTGGGCGCTGGAGGCTAGTCGTCACCTCAACCCTGTCCTCCCTGACGCGTACCGCTCACGTGCCGTGAGGGCGCGGATCGCCCACCGGTTCCGTTCCCCATGCGTACCCCGACCGGACGTGAACGTGCTCGACCTGCTGTGTTCGGTGGAGTTCGATGGGATCTGGCCGGTTCTGCCACGCTCGGCAGCCGGGGACCGGGCCACTATACCGGCGGAGACCGGGCGGGCGGCAGCGGCGAGCGGGGGGTTCTCCGCCTGATGGGCGTTTCCCGCCGACGAACGGCCGGTGGCGTCACTCACCGTACAAGTCGGGACAACCTGCGGTCAGCGAGCGTCCGGCCGCCGGTCTGGCAGGCGGGGCAGTACTGGAGACTGGAACCGCTGAAGGAGACCTCGCGCACGGTGTCACCACAAACCGGACACGGCAGGCCGGTCCGGGCGTGCACCTGCAAACCGGACCGTTTCTCCGACTTCAGCTCCGCAGCCCGCTGGCCCACCGACCGCTGCACCGCCTCGGTCAACACCCGACGGGTAGCGGCGTGCAGGGTGGCCAGCTGCTCGTCGGTCAGCCGGTCGGTGAGGGCGAACGGCGAAAGCTTCGCCGCGTGCAGGATCTCGTCGGAGTACGCGTTGCCGACCCCGGCCAGCACCTGCTGGTCGGTCAACACCCCCTTGACCTGCCCCCGGCGGCTCCGGATCCGCTCCGCGAAGACGGACTGGTCCACCGTCAGGGCGTCCGGCCCCAGCCGGGCAACCCCCGGCACCTGGGCGGGATCGGTCACCAGGTAGACGGCGAGGCTCTTCTGGGTGCCCGCCTCGGTCAGGTCGAAACCGGAGCCGTCGTCGAGGCGTACCCGCAGGGCGATCGGCCCCTTCCCGGGGCGCAGCGGTGCGGCGGAGGGGAACCCCTCCCGGTAGTGCAGCCACCCGGCCCGGGCCAGGTGCACCACCAGGTGCAGCCCTGCGTCGACGACCACGTCCAGGAACTTGCCGTGCCGCCGGGCGTCGACGACGGTGCGGCCGGCCACCGCGCTCGTCGGCGGGTCGTACGTCTTCAGGGCGCTGACGGCCGCCACGTCCAGCCGGTCGACACGCCGCCCCACAGTTCGTTGTCGCAGGTAGCCGGCGAGCGCCTCCACCTCTGGTAGTTCGGGCACGAACCTAACGGTAGCGTGTCACGGCGTGAGAATCGTGGTGGCGCACAACCGGTACCGGGAAGCTCAGCCGTCCGGGGAGAACACCATCGTCGACGTGGAGACCGCCCAGCTCAGGGCGGCCGGAGTCGAGGTGCTGCAGTTCGTCCGCAGCTCCGACGAGATCCCCTCGATGTCGAAGACGTCGAAGGCGCTGCTGCCGATCTCCCCGATCTACGCCCCGAAGGCGCAGGCCGACCTGTCCCGGCTGCTCACCGAGCACCGGCCGGACGTCCTGCACCTGCACAACCCGTACCCGCTGCTCTCGCCCTGGGTGGTCCGGACCGCCCACAGGCACGGGGTCCCGGTGGTCCAGACGGTGCACAACTACCGCCAGGTCTGCTCCTCCGGGCTCTACTTCCGGGACGGCAAGATCTGCCAGGACTGCCGGGGCAAGACGCTCGGGGTCCCGGCGATCAAGAACCGGTGCTACCGGGGCTCGACGGTGCAGAGCGCCCTGATGGCCACCACCCTCGCCGTCCACCGGGGCACCTGGCACTCGGTGGACCGGTTCATCGCCCTCACCTCCGCCGTCGCCGACCACCTGCGCGACTACGGCGTACCGGCCGACCGGATCGTGGTCAAGCCGAACGCGATCCCCGACCCCGGCCCGCCCGCTTCGCTCGGCGAGGGGTTCCTCTTCCTCGGGCGGCTCTCCCCGGAGAAGGGCCTCGACCTGCTACTGGACGCCTGGCGGCGGCACCCCGACGGCTCGCTCGGCCCGCTGCGGATCGCCGGTGACGGCGAGCTGCGTCCGCTGGTCGAGGCGGCTGCCGCCCAGCGCGCCGACGTGACCTTCCTCGGCCCCCTGGACCGGGCGGGGGTCCGCGCCGCCCTGGACGCCAGCGCCGTGGTCCTGGCCACCTCCACCTGGCACGACGTCCTCCCCACCGTGATCATCGAGGCGCTTGCCAGTGGCCGCCCCGTGCTCGGCACCAACCTCGGCGGCATCCCGTTCCTGGTCGGCGCGGACCACCCAGGCTCACCCGTCGGGGCGGCCCTGGTGCAGGGCGAGGCGGGATGGGTGGTCCCGGCCGACCCGGCCGCCCTGGCCGCCGCCCTCCCGGTCGCGGCGGCGGGGGCCGCCGCCCTGTCGGCCTCGGCCCGGTCCCGCTACGAGCGCACCTTCCACCCCGACGTGGTCACCAAGCGCCTGATCGACGTGTACGCCTCACTCGCCCCCACCGCCTGATTCCTGGTCGAGACAGTTACGGAGTCATCCGACGAACGGTGACCGCCCCGGGTCTGCCGGGGCGGGAATCGCTCAGGATCTGGGCGACTGGCTCCGCCGTTCCGGCCTGCTCTGGTCGGTGCGCCAGGCTCTACCAGGTGGTTCCGCGGCGCTGGAGGTGGCACCGGCCCCTCCTGGGGACATCCAGGCGTATTTCCTCCCTCTGCTCCCAGCCGCGAACGCCACCATCGAATTCGTACTCGCGATGTCGGCTGCACGTCGGTCTTCATCCGGTCGAGCCTGTGCTTGGGTCCGCTGGGAGCCGGCTTGTTTCGCCTGGTCGATGGTTTTCTGCTGTTCGGGTGTGAAGGTGACGAATTTCCCGTTTACCCAATTGCTCAGTGTTTGGGGTGGAAGGTTGTTCTCTTCGGCGTATCCGGCCAGGGTTGTTCCGTGTGCAATGCGTTTTTCTGCCCAGCTCACTGCGTGTTCGACGCGTTCCGCGACGGGGGTCTGCTGGGAGCTGGCTTGTTTCGCCTGGTAGATGGTTTTCTGCTGTTCGGGCGTGAAGGTGGCGTTTGTGCCCCCGTTCGCCCAACTTCTCAGTGCTTCGAGCGAAAGGCCGCGCGTTGCGGCGTATTCGGCCATGGTCGTTCCGCGTGCAGCGCCTTCTTCTGCCCAGCTTACGACGTGTTTGATGCGTTCCTCGACCGGCAGAATCCGTCGAGTGGCTTGTTTTGCCTGGTCGATGACATCCTGCTGTTGGGGTGTGAGGGTGACGCCGTTGTTCCCGTTGGTCCAATTGTTTAGCGTTCCTATCGGAAGGTCGTGCGCTGCGGCGTATTCGGCCATGGTTGTTCCGTTTGCAATTCCTTCTTCTGCCCAGTTGACGGCGTGTTTTATGCGTTCCTCGACCGGGTGGATCCGGTGGGAGGCCGCTTGTTTTGCTTGGTTTATGATTTCTTGTTCGGCGGGCGTGAAGGTGGTGCCGTTCCCGTTGACCCACCGGGTGAAGGTTGAGGATGCAATGCCATTCATCTCCGCGTATTCGATCGTTGACATTGGACTCCTCAGGCATTCCTGGGTCCATTTCATAACGTGTCGAATGCGGTCTTCGGGTGAGTAGATCTGGTGATCTGCAACTCGTCTCGCTTGGTTTACCAGCTTCTTTTCCTCAGTGGTTAATCTGACGCCGTTGTCCCCGTTCGTCCAATTGGCCAGCGAGGCGGTCGAGATCCCGTTCTCCCTCGCGTACGCGTCCCTCGATTTTCCCTCGTCGAGTCTGGCCTGCGCCCACCCCAGGACGTGTTGCTTGCGTTCCTCGGCGCTGTACTTCTCTTTCATCTTTCACCTCTGTCAGATCGGCTCGAAGATCTCTTGGCTCTCCACCGGGACGCGGCCCGCGTGGCGGTGACTGGTTCGTCGTTGCTCCCACTGTGGTGATGCCGGCCGGATACCGTCAGGACGGATGCGAGGGGTCGTCGGTTCAACTGGAGGTGCCGAGTTTCTCGGCCGGCGAGTGGCCGTCCACCCTCCGGGTGCTCCGTTGGTAGTCGACCCGTCACGCTCGGAGATCCTGCTCGTTGTCACCGTGATATCGTGATAGCAGGCTCTGGATCGGAGGTGTCACCATGCCCAACATCCTCGTTCGTGATCTCAGCCAGGAAGCCGTCGACCGGATCGACGCCTTGGCGGCCAACCTCGGATTGTCCCGCAACGAGTACCTACGCCGTAAGTTCGAGGAGAACCTCACCCCCGTCGGCGAGCAGACCGTCACCGCCGAAGACTGGGACCGGTCCGCCGAGGCGTTTGCGGATCTGGCCGACCCGGCGCTCATGGAGGCCGCGTGGCGGTGACGAGCTGGCTGATCGACAAGTCCGCGTACGTCCGGCTCCAGCTCGGTGAAGCGGTGAACCGCGACGAGTGGAGCGCACGCATCAGTCGTGGACTGGTCCGGCTCTCCACCATCACCCGGCTCGAACTCGGCTACTCGGCACGCTCCGGGGTGGTGGGGCGTCGTCAGTTCGGCGCCCCACCCCTGTCCCTGATGCCCATCGAGCACCTGACACCCGCCATCGAGGACCGAGCCCTGGAGGTGCAGATGCTGCTCGCCGATCGGGGTCAGCACCGGGCTCCCTCGATCCCGGACCTGCTGATCGCGGCGACTGCGGAGAAGACGGGGCTCACCGTCCTCGCCGTCGACAAGGACTTCGACCTCATCGCCGCAGTCACCGGTCAGCCCATCGACACCCTGCCCGGCTGACCCGACAGAGCAGGTCAGACAGGTCCCCGGCGGAGGTTTTCCCGTCAAGCAACCTCGCTGGTCGGCGCGGCGGTGGTTCGGACTGAGCTGAGGATCGTGACCAGGCGGTCCACGTCGGCCGGCGGAAAGAGCTTGTCAGGGTCCGGGGCGATGTCGCTGAAGGGGGAGTCGAAGAGCCGCATGGGCTTCATGACCCCGTTCTGGATCAGGTGGGCGACGATCAGGTCGACGAAGCTGATCTGGTTGGCGGTGAGGGTACGACCGGCCAGGAATCCACTGAACGCCTCGTTCGCCGCCTCCGGGGTGAGCCGGTGCCACCTGCTGAAGTCGCGCCGGGACCCCCGGCCGCTCCGTCCCCTGCTCGCCGGGGGCGACCGCAGATGCGCAGACCTCTGGCGAGCTGGGAGAAGCGGTTGTCAGGGCTTGTGCCCGTTGCTGTTCTGGTGGGGTCCCTGCGTCGTCGTACTGGCCGGGGTGGTGGGGGCGGAAGGGTTCGACCGGGCGTCCTGCTGAGCCGTCGAGGCGACGGTGCCGCCGGCCCAGGGCGAGGTCATGCCGGCGACGTACGACGTGTCAGCCTGCGGTGAACTGCTTGAGGCAGCCGAATTCGCGGCGTCTCGGTATGCGGCCAGCCAAGCCCCGGTCATTGTGGTTTGGACGTGATTCACCACAGGGCTGTCGATCCCCTGCCCTGCAAGTTCTCCTCTTGCCGCAACGACAGTGTCGTAGTCCCCCGAGAAGGCCCTCATATTGGCCCGGTCCCGTAGACCGTTTGCCGTCATCTCCCAGGGCTTCTTCTCCTGGGATGGGTTCCTGTCGTCAGGCACTGTTGGTCTCCGTTCGTGGGGGCTGGGGGGCGTCGACGGACCCTCCTACGTGCCGGGGCGCGGTTCGGTTCGAACCTTGTCCCCCTAATGGAGGGCAGGGGTCGTTAGAGGGGTGCCCCGCTGTACGCGCAGCATCGACAGGGGGCCTTTCCTCCGGGGTCGGGGTCTCGGGGCGCTGGGCCACGGCGGTCGCCGCCGGGGCGGCCACCGATCGCGACACCCAAGAGGTGCGATGCGTCCGGTTGACACCCTGCCCGGTTGACCTGACAGAGCAGGCCAACCGGTCCTCGGCGTCCGGCTCTTTCGTCAGGCCACCTCGCTGGCCGGCGCGGCGGTCTCCCGGACCGACTTGAGGATCGTGATCAGGCGGTCCACGTCGGCCGACGGGAAAAGCGAGTCGGGATCCGGGGCGATGTCGCTGAACGGGGACTCGAAGAGCCGCATGGGCTCCATGACCCCGTTCTGGATCAGGTGGGCGACGATCAGGTCGACGAAGCTGATCTGGTTGGCGGTGAGGGTACGACCGGCCAGGAATCCGCTGAACGCCTCGTTCGCCGCCTCCCGGTCGAGCCCGACCAGGGAGCGGATGAAGAGCCCGAGCCCCTGGGCCGAGCGACGGGCCTGGTCGATCTCCTCGGTGCCGCCCCCGCTGGCCAGAAGCATCCGCTCCAGCTCATCGAGGTCCGTGGGGGAGAGCTGCTTGTTGCGGCGCAGCTTCTGCAACGACAGGTGATCCTCGTGGGCCTGCAAGTACGCCCGGGCCTTCAGGCGGAACCGCTCGAAGTCGGTGCCGATCCGGATGTCGTTCAGCTTCACGAGCGAGATCTCGCCCAGGGTGTCGCTGAAGTCGGTGTAGACGATGGCCCGCTTGGCCTTCGAGATCAGCCGGACCAGACCGCGCAGTCGCCGACGCATCAGCTCCAGCATCGGCAGGGTCACGTCGACCCACCACTCGTCCCCGGCCACCTCGTCGAGGAGCTGCTGCCGCTCGCGGACCGCCGGGATGCTGGTCTGCTCCAGCAGGGTCGAGGCGATCTCCTGCACCTGCCTGCACAGTCGGTCGTACCCGGGCACGACCTCGAACTGGCCGAGCTGGAGGCGCAGCACCATCAGGTCGAACCGCTTGGCCGCCTCGTCGCTGTCCTGCACTGTGGTGGGCAGTCCGGCGAGGTTGCCGCCGATCTCGTGCACCGCCTCCGACGTGAGCCGGTGCCACTTCGAGAAGTCGACGTAGTACTCCACGAGCTGTTGCTTGGGGCGTACCACGAAGTCGTTCAGGTGAATCTGCGCCACCTGGGTGTGCAGACCCCGGGCCAGATCCCAGCGCAGGCCCGCCTCGCTCTGGGTGCCGTCGGCCTCCGTCTCCGGGCCGGAGTCGGCGGGAATCCGCTGGTCCAGGCGGTGGACCAGGTCGAGCCGGGCCTTGAACAGCCGCTCGGTCAGCGACTCGGTCAGCTTCCCCTGCGCCTGCTCGGGGCTCTCGTTGAAGTACTCGAAGTTCCGGCAGAAGTCGAAGACCAGGAAGTCCTTCTTGTCCTGCCCGGGGCCGTAGAGGTCCGGGCAGAGCCGGGTGCCCCGGCCGATCATCTGGAGGAACTTCGACTTCGACCGGACCGGCTTGCAGAAGACCAGGTTGACGACCTCGGGCACGTCGATGCCGGTATCGAGCATGTCCACCGAGACCGCGATGTGCGGGTCCTTCTCCGACTGCGAGAACGCGTCGATCAGGCTCTGGGCGTACGTGGTCTTGTAGGTGATGACCCGGGCCCGGTGCCCGGCGTGGTGCGGGTACGCCAGGTCGAACCGCTCCTGGATGAAGTCGGCGTGGGCCTGGTTACGGGCGAAGATGATGGTCTTGCCGATCCGGTCCCCACCGGCCACCTTGTGGCCGTGGGTCATCAGGGTCTCCAGGACGTTGTCCACGGTCTCGTTGTTGAACAGCCACTTGTTGACCGCGTCCGCGTCGACGCTGTCCGGCGGGCCGTCGTCACCCCAGTCGGCCGAGTCCCACTCGTCCTTCTCCTCCTCGCTGAGGTCGTCGTAGCGGACGCCGCGCTGGTGGAAGTCGGTCGCCACGGAGAAGGCGCGCGGCGGGACCAGGTACTTCTGCCGCACCGCCTCGTCGAGGTCGTAGTGGTCGGTGGGGACCCCGTCCTCCAACTGGAACAGGCTGTAGGTGTTGCGGTCGATCTCGTTGCGGGGGGTCGCGGTGAGCCCGACCAGCAGGCCGTCGAACCAGGAGAAGATCGACCGGTACTTCTGATACACCGACCGGTGCGCCTCGTCGATGATGACCAGGTCGAAGTAGCCCGGCCCGAAGCGCCGCCCACCGCTCCCGGTCGTGTTGATCAGGCCCATCATGGTCGGGTACGTCGAGACGTACACCCGGCCCTCGGTGTCCTTCTCGGTGACCAGGTTGACCGTGGCCGCGCTGGGCAGGTGGGCCTTGAACGCATCGGTCGCCTGCTTGACCAGTGCTTTGCGGTCGGCGAGGAAAAGCACGTTCTTCACCCAGTTGGCCCGCATCAGCACGTCGACCAGGGCGATGACCGTCCGGGTCTTCCCGGCGCCGGTGGCCATCACCACCAGGGCCTGCCGCTGCCCGTCCCGCTCGAAGGCCTCGCCGATCTTCCGGATCGCCCGGTGCTGGTAGTGCCGCTCGACGATCTCCTGCCGGACGGGTACCTCCGCGAGAGGCAGGCGGATGCTGCGCCGCTGGATCAGGAGGGCCAGCTCGTCCCTGGTGTAGAAGCCCTGAACCGAGCGGGGCGGGTACGCGGTGTCGTCCCAGAGCCAGACGTCGTACCCGTTGGTGTAGAACACCACCGGGCGCTGGCCGTACCGCCGCTCCAGGCAGTCGGCGTAGAGCTTGGCCTGCTGCTTGCCGTCGGTGGCGTCCCGCCGGGCCCGCTTGGCCTCGACCACCGCGAGGGGCTTGCCGTCGTCACCCCAGAGGACGTAGTCGACGAAGCCGGTGCCCGTGGCGTTGGGCATGCCGGTCACGGGGAACTCGCGGTCCTCCGGGCCGTCGAGCCGCCAGCCGGTCTCGGCCAGCATCAGATCGATGAAGAGGTCCCGGGTCTGCTTCTCGTCGTAGTCGTGGTCGTCGGGGCGGGCCTCGTTGGCGGCCTTCGCGGCGGCGACCTCCGCCCGCAGCTTCGCCAGCTCGGCGTCGAGGGTGGCACGCTTCTCCCGCTCGGCGGCCAGGGCCGCGTCCCGGGCGGCGAGCTTCTCGGCGAGGGCCTGCACCTCGGCCTGGCTCTGCTGCCGCACGTCGGTGGCGTCCGATGGGGCGATCAGCTTCGGGTCGAAGGTGAGGGCGCTCGCCGGGAGGTGGGCCGCATCCCGGGTGTAGTGCCGGGCGATCCAGTAGGTGACGTGGAACAACTCCCGAGATGCGGGTCGGGGGCGTTCGACCTGGTCAGCGCTTCGGCCAGCACCGCCCGTCCGGCGGGGCGGATCCGCACCTCGGTCGGGGCGAGCCGGTCGGCGTCCAGCAGCACCCGGGAGGCCCCGCGAGGATCGCCGTTTCCCAGGTACGCCCCGGCGGCGTCGAGCAGGCACGCGGCCCGGTGCTCGATCGGCAGCCCCCGCCACCCGGGCCGTGTCGTCAGCGCCTCGTGCAACTCGACGGCCAGCCGGTCATCGCCGAGTGCCGTGGCGGCGGTGACCCGGGCCGCGTCGACCGCTGCCCGTTGCGTCCCGTCGGGCTCTGTCGACGCGCTGGCATCGTCGAGCAGGTCCCGGGCGGTCGGGGGGTCCCCGTGTGCGGCGGCGGCGAGGGCGGCCTGGACGAGCAGCGCCGCGCAGGCCGACCGCTCGGACGGCGTACCAGAATCAGGGGTTGGCGGTGCGACCTGGTGGGCGGCGGTGATCGCCGTCTCGAAGGCGGCCCGGTGGCGACCGGCCGCCCGCAGTGCCTGGCCGAAGGGCAGGGCCGCGACCGCCACCAGCACCGGATCGTCGGTGCCGGTGGCCAGGGCCAGGCCCCGGTCGGCGGCCAGCCAGGCCAGCTCCGGCGTACCCAGCTTGACCATGACCTGGGCGGTGAGCCGGTACGCCCGAACGCGCAGGTCGACGGGGACCTCCCGGCGGTGGCTTTCGTCGAGCAGGCCGGGCAGCAGGCGCAGCAGCGAGGGGTAGTCGGCGCGGTGGTACCCGGCCTCGGCGTGGGCGATGCCGACCCGGTACCTGCTCGGGTCGACGGGGCTGCGACAGGCTGGCGGCAGCAGCCCGGGGTGGCGGGTGAGGGCGGCCCGGACCGTGCCGACCCCGGTGGCTGGCTCGTCCCCTGGATGGGCATGGGCGGGCGGTTCGTCGGTAGGTCGGCGGGGTGTGGGCGGGGCGGCCCTGCCAAGGAGGATGCCCGGGTCCACGCCGAGGGCCTCGGCCACCTCCCGCAGCACCGACCACCTGTCCAGGCGGCGTACCCCACGCTCGACCTTGTCGACCCACGACTTGGACTTGCCGAGCCGGTCGGCGAACACCTGCTGGGACAGCCTGCGTCGGTTCCGCCAGTACGCCACCTGGCGGCCGACCGGCAGCTCATCGGCCATCCCGCCACCGCCGGTCCGGCACTGCCCGGGTGGTGTCGTCGAGGGGGGTCCGTTCCGCCTCGGCCTGGGCGAGGATCCGCTGCCTGGCGGCCTCGTGCTCGGCGGCCTGCACCTCGGCCGCCCGCACTTCGGCCGCCGTCGGCCGGTCATGATCTTTCCGGGTACGTCTGATCATCGCCATCCCCTCACGGATGCCGTGGCTTCGGAGCGGATCTGCTCCGCGTGGGCAGCTTTCGGAGTCCGGCGAGCCGGACGAGGAGTTCCCGCCGGGCGACGGCCTCGCCCCTCTCGTTCACCTGGTAGCCGTCGAGCCAGGACCAGCCCGGGTACGTCGGCAGGTCCAGCACCCGGATGAGGCGGAACCTGATCGGCGTACCGAACTGGACGCTGGCGGCCCGGGTGAGGTGGAGCAGGTCCCCGGCCCGGAGCCCGGTCATCGGCTCGGGTAGCGACGCCACGCCGTGATCCGGGTCCGGGCCACCTGGACGGCCGGGCACCACCCGCCGGTCGTGCAGCGCGGGCAGCGGTGGTGCCGGTGGAAGTCGAGGACGTACCAGGCCCGTCGGACCAGGTAGGGCAGCCGTCGTACCGTCACGACCAGAGTCCAGCCCGGTACTCCCCGGCGAGGGTCAGCAACGGCCGTTCCGGCAGGTAGACCACCCGGGCCACACCGATCGCCCGGTACGCCGCCACCCGCTCGGCATGGATCGTCGCCAGCCCCGGGCGGTCTATCGGTCTCGCCCGAGGTCGCCCGAACGGCCAGATCCTGCGCATCCTCCACAGCAGACCGCCGCTTGACGGGGTCTTCGCGTGCCGAGCCATGGGACCTCCCGGAAGGTGACAGCGACTCTGGTTTCGCAAATTAGGATCCTAGCAACGGATGCTACGACGAGAGAGATGCTTTGGGAACCTACGGCGTGTCGTCGGGCTTACGGTCGGTGAGGCGGAATACTCGTCGGCATGGTCACCCCGACGATCCAGCGACGTCGCTTGGGCAATGCCCTCAGACGAGCCCGAGAGGCCGCAGGTAAGAGCCCGGACGAGGCGGCGGAGGTCATCGACTCCGCATCAAGCAAGATCAGTCGGCTGGAGCTGGGGCAGTCCGGCATCCGGCTGACCGACCTGAAGCTTTTGCTCGATCTCTACGGAGTGACCGGGGAGGAGGTCGAGCCGCTCCGGGAGCTTGCACGGGCCGGGCGACAGCGTGGCCGGTGGAGCGGGTACCGGAACGTCGTCCCGGACTGGTTCCGGCAGTACCTCGACCTGGAGGCGGACGCGGCAGAGATCCGCTGGTACCAACCCGAGGTCGTCCCCGGCATCCTCCAGACCGAGCCCTACATCCGGGCCATGATCGACGGCGAGGACGTCGAGCAGCAGATCACAGTCCGCCTCGAACGACAAAAGGTCATCGATCGCCCGGACGGGCCGGAGCTGAACTTCATCCTCAGCGAGTCCGCCCTGCGGCGCGACCTCGGTGACCGGGCGGCAATGCGGGAGCAGTTGTCCCATATCGCCACCCTCGGCAAGCGTCCCAACGTCACCATTCAGGTCTTTCCGCTGGATGCCGAGACGTATGTGGTCGCTTCGTTCAATTTCATCATCCTCCGGTTCGGGGAGGAGATCGCCTCGGATGTGGTCTACCTGGAGACCTTCACCGACGCGGACTACCTCGACGGCCCCGAGGCGCTCCGGGCCTACAATCGGCTGTGGGATGGTCTCCGGGCTGCGGCCCTGGGGCCAGCGGAGTCCCGCAGACTCATCCTGCGGATCGCCGACGAGATGAAGTAGAGGCTGACATGTCGAACCCGGACCTCACCGGCGTGGTGTGGCGCAAGTCCAC
This sequence comes from Micromonospora sp. NPDC000207, assembly GCF_040300925.1. Taxonomy (NCBI): domain Bacteria; kingdom Bacillati; phylum Actinomycetota; class Actinomycetes; order Micromonosporales; family Micromonosporaceae; genus Micromonospora; species Micromonospora sp. NPDC000207. The sequence goes on along the minus strand of NZ_JBEPEQ010000031.1, from coordinate 24,449 downwards.
CCGCAGCGACGCCAACGGCGGCGCGTGTGTCGAAGTGGCGGACCTCCGGGACGGGGTCGCCGTTCGGGACAGCAAGGACAAGACCGGTCCGGTGCTGGCCTTCGAGGCCCAGGGCTGGCGCACCTTCGTCGACTCCCTCAAGAGCAACTAGACCGACCTTTCCCGCAGGCACAGCCGCATAACCTTGGGCCTCAGCTTGGCGAGGTCCTTCGTTGCTGAAGAGGTGGCCAGGAGTCTGGCGTAACCAGGAGGAGGGGCAGCCGTGGAGCCGAAGTGGCGCAAGAGCAGCAGAAGCCAGAGCAACGGGCAGTGCGTCGAGGTGGCGGACGTCCGGGACGGGGTCGCCGTTCGGGACAGTAAGGACAAGACCGGTCCGGTGCTGGCCTTCGAGGCCCAGGGCTGGCGCACCTTCGTCGACTCCCTCAAGAGCAACTAGCCCGACCTCTCGTGAAGTGCCCCGGCTCCCACCTCTGGAGTCGGGGCACTCTCGCTATCCCGGGACGGAGCCGGAGCGGATGCGACAGGACAGCACGTCAGACCGGTATGTGACCCCGGGTGGCGGGGACGCGTGGGCACAGGAGGCAGCCTCGACAGGCAGGCGGGGAACCCAGCGCATCACCGCAGCGGAAGAAATCGCCGCATCAGCGGAGGTCGCCGAGGCCCTGCGTCTGGCTCCGAATACGCCCGTCGTGCTCCGGCGGCGCGTGATGCTGCTGGACGGTCACCCCGTCGAACTCACCGACTCCTACTACCCGGGCGGCATCGCCACCGGCACCCCGCTGGCCGAACCTGCCAAGATCCCCGGCGGAGCCGTAACCCTGCTCGCCAACCTCGGTTTTACCCCCGATCGGGCGGTGGACGACGTCACCGCCCGCCTCCCCACTCCCGGGGAGCAGGTCGAGCTCCGAATCTCCGAGCGAGATCCGGTGATCGTGTTGACCCGGCTCACGTTCACCGCAGACGGCACCCCGTTCGAGTACAGCGTCATGACCATGACGGCCACCGGCCGACACCTTCGCTATCAGACGAAGGTGTGACCACGTCTCGACCGCGAAATCGCCTACAGGCCGAGGACCTGTCGGATGCGTTCCTCGATTCGGCGGAGCTCGGCAGGGGCCAGTCGGCCGAGTCGTCGGCGCAGACGAGGCTTGTCGATGGTGTGCAGGTCGGTGCAGTTCACATATGACTGGTCGTACTTGGTCAGGCCGGCTTCACGCCCGACGGGAACGTGGGTGGCGGGTGGGCCAGCGGTTCCCGTCACCAGTGCGACCGTCACCGAGGACAGCGGGAGAGCGATCTTGTTGACGGTCAGGATGATCGCTGGGTGCGGCCCGATCGGTTGCGGCATGGCGCATACCCACACCTCACCCCGCATCGCGATGTCCAGACCTACCACTGAGTGTCGTCCGCTGCCCTGAGTTCGGCTTCTGTGGCGGGGGCGACACCTGCGGGCCGGGGGGCCTGCTTGCCGTCGTAGAAAGCGCGGATTTCCTCTGCTGCCTGCTCCTCCGCCGCCTCTCGAACCAGCAGACGGAGCCCCTCCCGCAGGGCTTCGGAGGTTGAGCCGAGGTTCAGGTGCCGGACGACCATCTCCAGGTCGGCGACCTCGTCTGGTTGAAGTCGAACCTGAGCGACCTTAGCGCCGGAGGTGCCCTTTTGTCCCTTTCCGCGCGTCGGATGAGTTGCCTCGCGCTTCTTGGTCGCACGTCCGTCGGTCGCCACGGCGCGTCCCTTTTTGGTGGTGTCTCTGGCTGGCTTGCGCACCTTTCCGCTGGTGCTGGCCGGTGAGTCCTGTCGTACAGGTGTCATACAAGGAGTGTGGCGCGGTCCGTCGGGATCGTCAAACCCGCCTCGCAGAGCTGTCCCGCCGTGTAACTGGCGAGGGGTCGTCGCGGTTACGAAGTCGTGAGCGTACGGACGGAACTCAGCGACCTGATCCGCGCGATGGCCCGGCGTGACTGGAGCACCGTGGACCAACTGCTGGACACCCTGGAAACCTCGGGATGGCAGGGCGGCAGTCAGGTGATCGGTGCGGCGTTCGCCATTGCGGTCAACGACCGCTTCGCCTCGGGGCACTCGCCGACCGAGGTCGCCCGCTACGTGACCGAGACGCGGGCGCAGTTTCCGGCCAGTGAGTCCCTGTCGGCGCTGGAGATGGAAGGTCTGGTCAGAGCGGCGCTCGGCGAGACGCACCTGGTCGAGCACATGAGCCCGGAGACCGCGCTCCAGATCCAGATCGTTCTTCTCGGCAAACTCCTGCGGGACCGCAGCATGACCGAGGACCAGCTCGAAGACTTCGTTGCTGACGTGGAGCGGACCGCCGCCGAGTTCCTGTGACTCCGCCGCCGCACCCGAGGAAGCCGCCTCGACAGGACCGTACCGCTCGTCCTCGACGGATGTTGGAAGGAAGTGGCCCCCGGAGGGGCCGAAATCCGCCCCCTTCCCCCCGCGCGGTCAGAGCGAGGCGCGGGCCGAGAAGGCGATGCTGGCGAGGAGGAAGCCGCCGTTGACGACGGTGAAGGCGATGATCACCCAGAGGACCAGGGCCGGGGCGAACGCCAGCACCAGGGCGGCGGCGAAGATGACCGCCCCGTAGTCGCGGACCAGCTTCACCAGGCGTACCGGCAGGGAGGTGGAGGTGACCATGCTGGCCGCGTTGGGGCCGGACTGCATGACCGAGGTGACCAGGTTGACCATCCAGGTGCCGGCGAAGATCGCCACCAGCCAGGTCGGGGTCTCGGGGCGCTGGGCCACGGCGGTCGCCGCCAGGGCGGCCACCAGGGCGATCTGGGCGGCCACGTCACAGAGGACGTCGACCCGGGCACCGGCCGGGCTGCCCTGCCCGGTCACCCGGGCGAGCTGACCGTCGGCGCAGTCCAGGGCGTACGCCACCTGCCACCCGACCAGCGCCACCAACCCCACCAGCCAGGCCGGTACGGACCCCTCGGCGACGGCCGGGGCGAGCGCCACCACGCTGACCGAGGTGGCCAGCCCGAGGATCAGGTTGACGATGGTCAGCACTGTGGGACGCAGCCCCAGCCGCTGGGCGACGAGCGCGAAGACCGCCCCCAGCCACTGGCTCACCGACTCGCTGAACAGGCCGCCGCCCCGGTTCACCCGGTGGAAGTCGGCGACGGAGGGCTTGGTCGGCTCAGCCAACGTGCTGGCGTAGTTCATCGGCGTACTCTCCAAGCCGCCTCCGGGTCTCCGCAGGCGTGAGCGTGAGGTGTTCGAGGATGGTGTAGCGGTCCGGTCGGGTCCGTGGCGCGTGCTGCACGACCTCGACGAACTGGTCGTCGGTCAGGCCCAGGTCGGCGGGGGTGGTGGCCAGTCCGTGCCGGTGCAGACAGCGGGCGAGCTGCCCGAAGCGTTCCAGGTCGCCCCGGAGGAAGGTGCAGAAGAGGGCACCGAGCCCGGCCTGCTCCCCGTGCGAGGACCGGCCCGGGTGCAGGTGCTCGATGGCGTGTGAGATCTCGTGGTCCCCGCCGCTGGCCGGGCGGCTCGACCCGCAGATCGACATGGAGATCCCGCCCAGGATCAGGGCCTCGGCCAGGGTGGTGAGGAACCCGTCGTCGGTGATCTTCCCGGGGTGGTTGATCAGGGCCTCGGCTCCGGTCCGGGCCAGGGTGACGGCCAGCCCGTCGATCGGTTCGCCACGTGCCTCGTGGGCCAGTTCCCAGTCGGCGCAGGCGCTCAGGTTGCTCACCGCGTCCCCGATGCCGGCCTGGGTCTGCCGGTCCGGCCCGTTCTCCACGAAGTCCAGGTCGACCATGACGGCGATCGGGATGTGCACCCCGTACGAGCCCTTGCCGCCCTCGTGGGTCAGCGACGCCACCGGGGAGGCGATCCCGTCGTTGGCCAGGCTGGTCGCCACTGTCACCATCGGGATGGCGTACCGGCTGGCGGCGTACTTGGCGGTGTCGATGGTCTTCCCGCCGCCGATGCCCACCACCGCGTCGTAGTTGCGCAGCCGGAGCTGGTCGCCCAACTCGTTGGCGGAGTCGACCGTGCCCCCGGTCACCGTGAACACGTCGGCGGAGCCGAGCGTCGGACGGCACAGCTCGGCGATCTTCTCGCCCTGCCCGGGGCCGACCACCACCGCCACGTCCCCACCTGCGGAGATCCGCCGATCGGCAAGGAGCAGACCCAGGTCGGCCACCGCACCCCGGCGTACCTCGATCGCCAGTGGGGTGTTTACCGTACGGGCTAGTAGCGGCACGCGATCTCCCGCGCCCGGGCCAGGTCGTCGTGGTTGTCGACCTCCACCCAGGCGACGTCCCCGATCGGGGCCGCCCGGACCTCGCCGCCCCGCTCGGCGAACTCCTGGTAGCCGTCCTCGTAGTAGAGGTTCGGGTCCCGTCGCCAGGTGGCCTCCAACGCGTCGGCGAGCGCCTCGGCCACCTGCGGTTCGATGAGCGTCGCGCCGATGTACTCGCCGTACGCCTCGCCCGGGTCCATCAGCTTGGTGATCCGGGTCAGCTGACCGGCGGCGTCGAAGGTGGTCTTCATCTCCTCCTCGGCCAGCACCTTGAGGGTGTCGACGGCGAGCAGGACCCCCGGCCCCCGCTCGGCGAGGAGGGTCTTCTCCACGCTGACCGGGTGCACGGTGTCCCCGTTGACCAGCAGGACGCCCCGGGCGAAGTGCTCGCGGGCCAGCCAGAGCGAGTACGCGTTGTTCCACTCCTCGGCCCGGTCGTTGTGGACCAGGGTGAGGGTGACGCCGTAGGTCTGCTCCAGGTCGGCCTGACGGTCCCGGACCGCGTCGGCGGCGTACCCGACGACGATCACGACCTCCCGCAACCCCACCTCGGCGAGGTTGCGCAGCGCGATGTCCAGGATCGTGGTCTCCCCGTCCACCGGCACCAGCGCCTTGGGCAGTGTGTCTGTGTACGGCCGCAGCCGGCGTCCGGCACCGGCGGCGAGCACCATCCCGATCATGCCGACGTCCTCCCTCGTACGACTGCGGTCACCGGTGGAGGATAGCGCTGCCGTCGGCGCGCCCCATGGCCAACCGGTCAGCCGGGGGAGGGCGGCCAGGTCACCGGGGCGGGCGGCCGGGTCACCGGGGGAGAACGGCCAGGTCAGCCGGGGAGGGCGGCCAGGTCGGCCAGGACCGACAGGCGCTCCGGGGCGGTCAGCGCGGCGTACGGCGTCGCGGCCCGGCGGTCGGTCTCCAACTCGATCGCCACCCGCTCCGGCCCGTCGGACAGTTCGTCGACGCTCTGCGCGGTGTGCCCGGCGGCGCTCCAGGCGGCGGCGTGGGCGTCCGCCCGGTGGGACCGCAGCGCGCCGAGCCGGTTGAGCAGCACCACCCCGGGCGGGGTGCCGTCCGGCTCGTACGGGGGCGCCAGCGCGCAGAACGCGCTCGCCTCGGCGGTCTCGTCGGACTCCACCGCCACCAGCGCGTACTCCAGCAGCCGCCCGAACGCCTCCACCAGCCGGAGCACCCGGTCGTCGTGACCGGCCCACAACTCCTCGGTGACCTCGGCGTGCACCTGGTACAGCTCGCCGAGGAACGCGGTGCCCCGTTCGGTGGCGGAGAACGCCCCGTTGCCCCGCCGGTGCAGCATCCCGTGCGCCACGTGCTTGTCCAGGGCCCGTCGGCTGGCCGCCGGGTTCCGGTACCGGCACACCGCAGCGAACCCCGCCGCGTCGACGATCCCGCCCGGTGCGGCGAGCCGGGTGCGGAACTCGACGAGGAAGGCGGTGGCGGTCGGGCCGCCGTACCGTTGGCTCAGCTCGGCACCGCCACCGTCGCGACCGGCCAGGACACCGGCGACGAAGACCCTGTCGATCACCGGGTTGACCAGCCCCGCGAATCGGTGCGGTGCCAGCTCGACCGCGTCGCTCACCGACCGATCGCGCAGCCGGCGGCGGTGGCGGTGGTGACGCGCCACCGGATCGGCCCGTCACCGACGGGTACGAGGCGTCGGTGCTGGGGCCGTCGCAGGTGTGCGGATGCGCCGTCGTCGCCGACGACCAGCACGCCGGCGCAGCGTAGGGGCTCGGTGGACACGTCACGACAGTAGCGAGCGGGCCGACGGTCGCGCGACGGCCGGTCTGCTTCGCGTCGACCACACACGGTGGGCGACCGGTCGACTCCGCCCAGGTCACAGCGGTTTGCAGGTGTGAACGGGCCATCGACGGGTAGAGATTGACTGCGGGTGCGGACGGGCCGCAGGAACCCGCGGAGGGCACCGAGCCCGCGGAGGAGGGCACACCATGAGCACCGCCGAACGCCTCGCCGGCCAGCAGTACGCGATGATCCTGCGCCGGGACCTCGCCCGCCTGCCCGGCCTGTACGCGCCGGACGCCGCCTACACGATCCCCGGCGCCACCCTCCGGCCGACCGAGCTGCCCGCGTTCCTGCGTACCTGGACCGGGGCCTTCCCCGACCTGCGGGCAGAGGTGACCGGACGGGTGGAGACAGCCGGCGGGCTGGCCCTGGAGCAGCGGCTCACCGGGACCCACACCGGGGTCCTGCACACCCCGCTCGGCACCGTCGCGCCGACCGGCCGGACGGTGAGCTGGGACGTGGTGGACGTGGTCCGGGCCCGTCGGGGCCGGATCGTGGCGTGGCGGTCCTACTTCGACTGGGGTCAGTTCTACCTGGCGCTCGGGGTGCAGCTGTCCGGGTTCTCCCGTCAGCTGCGGAACGAGCCCCTGGCCGTCGCCGCCTGAACGCTCCCGGACCCGCTGCGCCGCTGGTCGGAGGTCACCCGACAGGTGGCTCATGATGCGGACACGGCCGTGCCGTCGACGACGGGCCGGGGACCGCCCGTACGCTCTGGAACCATGACCGCCGAGCAGCTGATCTCCTTCGCCCGTGGCGCTCCCTCGCTGGACATCCTCGACGTCGAGGGCCTCAAGGCCGCCGCCGTCCGCGCCTTCGACACCGACCCCGCCGGGATCACCGCGTACGGTACTTCCGTCGGGTACCCGCCCCTGCGGAAGTGGATCGCCGACAAGCACGGCGTCCAGGCCGACCAGGTCCTGATCACCAACGGGTCGTTGCAGGCCGACGCGTTCCTCTTCGACCACCTGATCCGCCCCGGCGACGCGGTGGTGGTGGAGCGTCCGACGTACGACCGGACCCTGTTCAACCTCAAGCAGCTCGGCAGCGAGGTGCACGCGGTGACCATCCAGCCGGACGGGATCGACACCGCCGAGCTGCGCAAGCTCCTGGATTCCGGGGTCCGCCCCCGGCTGGCCCACATCATCCCGAACTACCAGAACCCGGCCGGGGTGACGCTGTCGCTGGACAAGCGTCGGGAGCTGCTCGACCTGGCCGCCGAGTACGGTTTCACCATCTTCGAGGACGACCCGTACGCCGACGTCCGGTTCCGGGGCGAGCCGCTGCCGTCGATGCTCTCCCTGGACACCCGCGACGTCGTGGTGCACGCCTCCAGCTTCACCAAGACGGTCTGCCCCGGCGTCCGCGTCGGCTACCTGGTCGGACCGGCGGCGTTGATCGCCGACATCGCCGAGAAGGCGACCAACCTCTACATCTCCCCGGGCATGGTCTCCGAGGCGATCGTGTACCAGTTCTGCGTCTCCGGTGACATCGACCGCTCGGTGGCGACCGTCTCGACCGCCCTCGGGGAGCGGGCGCGGGTCCTCGCCGAGTCGTTGCGACGGCACATTCCGGACGCCCGGTTCGTGGAGCCCGACGGTGGCTACTTCCTCTGGGTCGAGCTGCCGGAGGACGTCGACGTCGAGCTGGTGGCCCCGGCCGCCGCCGAGCGCGGGGTGGCAGTGGTCAAGGGCAGCGAGTTCGTCGAGGAGGGGGGTCGGCACGCGGTGCGGCTGGCCTTCTCGGCGGTGACCGCCGACCGGATCGACGAGGGGGTCCGTCGGCTCGCCGAGGCGGTCGCCGAGGTCCGCGGCCGCTGACTCCACCGGCGGTAGCCGGGGAAAGTTATCGGATGGTGACCGGCCCGGGGGTCCCGCCGGGCCGGTCGACGACCCGACAATGTCGCGAGCGCCATTCACGTTGTGGTCGTGGTCACCTCTGTGCCCAGGGTGCGACCGGGCCCGACCTGGACGGTGCGGTGAGCATCACCCCCGCCCCCACAGGGTGCCGGGTGGGTCGGGTCGCCCATCACCCCCCTGAATCGGGCCGGCCCGCCCGGCACCACCCCCTACCGATGTGTCGATCAAGGGGTTTGCGTCAGGTAGGCCGACTACCGTGACGCAAACCCCTTGATCGACGAGGCGAACGGGTGGTGCGGGTCAGCGGGGGGTGGGGGTTTGGGCCCCGTTGCGCAGGGCCTCACTGAGGTCGTCGGCCGGACGGCCGGAGACGTTCCGGGCACCCTCGGCGACCGACGGCACACCGGGGTTCTCGTGGATCACCGGCTGGGTGCCGGGCCGCGTGGTGGAGGCGCTGTCGCCACCGGCCACCGGGGAGCTGCCCGCCCCGGTCGGGCCACCCGCCACCGGCGAGCTGCTCGACATGGTCGACGCGTCGGACACCTTCGCCGACGCGTCGGAGGTCCGCACCGACGAGGAGTCACGCCCGGTCGCCGTCCGGACCTCAAGGGTCTCCACCTCGTCGTGCATCGGCTCCAGGGTGTGGCCCGGGTCGTACTCGGCCCACTCCTGCTGCTCGCGGCGACGCCGTACCGCCATGGCACCTGCCACCCCGGCGACGGTGCCGACGGCGAGCAGCCCGACCAGCATCCCCCGGGACCGCTTCTGCCGACGGCCGGTGGCCTTGCGGGTCTTCGCCTTGGCCTTCTTGCTCATCGCGGAGGTCTTCGCCGCGGCGACCTTCTTCCCGGTCTTCGCCCGCCCGGCCGCCTCGGCCTGTGCGGTGCGGACCGCCAGGGCCAGCGGTGCCATCGCGGCGGCCGTGGTGGACAGACCGCTGGTGGCCCGGTCCCGCACCACCAGGACGGTCGGCGCGACGTAGCTCTGGGCCGCCCGGACCCGTGGGCCGACAGTCGCGCCCGCACCCTTCGCGGCGTGCGTCGCGGCGGACCTCAGGTGACCGACACCCTGGTTGAGCTCGGCCCTGGCCAACTGCCCCTGGGTCTTCCGTCGCGCGATTCCAAACACGTTCCCACCTCCTGGGAGTCGTTCCTCCGTCATCCTCCACCTTCGGATGCCTCCGCACTGCCAGATCGGGCACATGGGAGGATCCGCATGGAACTGACCAACGACTGAGGAGTACCCGTGGCCGAGGCTGTCTACGCCACCTTGCACACCAACGCCGGGCCGATTCGCCTGGAGCTGTTCCCGAACCACGCCCCGAAGACCGTCCGCAACTTCGTCGACCTGGCCGAGGGCAACCGGGAGTACACCGACCCGCGGACCGGTCAGCCGGGCTCCGGGCCGTTCTACGACGGCACCATCTCGCACCGGGTCATCTCCGGTTTCATGGTCCAGATGGGTGACCCGACCGGGACCGGTCGGGGCGGACCGGGCTACAAGTTCGGTGACGAGTTCCACCCGGAGCTGCGGTTCGACCGTCCGTACCTGCTCGCCATGGCCAACGCCGGACCGGGCACCAACGGGTCGCAGTTCTTCGTCACCGTGGCCCCGACGCCGCACCTGAACAACCGGCACACCATCTTCGGCCAGGTCGCCGACGAGGACTCGGTCAAGGTCGTCAACACGATCGCCAACACCCCGACCGGCCCGAGCGACAGGCCGTTGCAGGACGTCGTGATCGAGCGCGTCACCATCGAACGCAACGACGCCTGATCGAGGACCGCGAGGTACCTTTGCCTGCATGACTGAGCGCTCCGCAGGGCGGGCACGGTGAGCGAATCCCCGCCGACCACGCCGGTCTGCTACCGGCATCCGGGTCGGGAGACGTACATCCGGTGCAACCGGTGTGACCGTCCGATCTGCCCGGACTGCATGCGCGAGGCAGCTGTGGGGCACCAGTGCCCGGAGTGTGTCGACGAGGGCCGTCGCAGTGTACGGCCGGCGCGTACCGCCTTCGGTGGCGGTGACGCCGGCCGTCACGGCTACGTGACGAAGGTTCTCATCGGGCTGAACCTGATGATGATGCTGGTGTCCATCCTCTCCGACCGGGGCGGGGACGCGGTGGCGGGCGGGTCCGGGTTCGGTGGCCTGATGGGCGGCAGCACCCCGCTGACCAACTGGGGTGCGGTCCTCGGGCAGGCGGTCTTCCTCGACGGCACCGTGGGCGGCATCGCCCAGGGCGAGTGGTACCGCCTGGTCACCGCGATGTTCCTGCACTACGGCGTGCTCCACCTGCTGCTGAACATGTGGGCGCTCTGGGTCCTCGGACGCTCCCTGGAGGCGGTCCTCGGCCCGGCCCGGTTCGTCGCGCTCTACCTGGTGGCCGGGCTCGGCGGAAACGTCGCCGCCTACCTGTTCAGCGCGGAGAACCAGGCCACCGCCGGTGCCTCCACAGCGATCTTCGGTCTCTTCGCGGCGACCTTCGTGATCATGCGACGGCTCGGGCGGGACACCTCGGCGATCCTGCCGATCCTGGTGATCAACCTGATCTTCACCTTCGCCGTGCCGGGCATCTCCATCGCCGGTCACCTCGGCGGCCTGGTGACCGGGGCGATGGTCGCGTTGGTCATGGCGTACGCCCCGAGGTCGCACCGGACCCTGGTCCAGTCGGTCGGCACCACCGCCATCCTGGTCCTCCTGCTGGTGCTCGCCCTCGGCCGGACGTTCGCCCTGCTCGGCTGAGGGAGCCCGCGGAAAACGGCTTCCCGACGCGCCACCGGCCCGCCTACGCTGCGCCGATGACCGCCTCGCCGTCCGCCGCCGCCACCGACTCGCCCTATCCCGCCGTCGGAGCGCCCTGGTCGGCGACCTCCTGGCGCCGACAGGCACAGGAGTGGATCGCCGACCGACTCGCCACCGGGGCCGGGCGGCGGGTCACCGGCCCGGTCGAGCCCCGGGTCCGCCCGTGGTCGGTGGTGTGGCGGGTGCCCACCGACGCCGGGCCGGTCTGGTTCAAGGCCAACAACCCCGCCACCCGGTACGAGGTCCCCCTGGTGGCGACGTTGGCCCGGATCGCCCCGGAGGCGCTGCTCACCCCGCTGGCCGTCGACGTCGAGCGGGGATGGGCACTGCTGCCCGACGGGGGTCCCACCCTCCGGGCGGTGCTCGGCTCGGACGGCCGGACCGCCGCAGAGCAGGGCCGCCCCGGGCTCGCCCGATGGGAACACGCCCTGGCCGGGTACGCCGCCCTGCAACTCGCCTCCGCCCCGCACGTCGGGGAGCTGCTGGCCGCCGGGGTGCCGGACCACCGGCCGACGGCCCTGCCCGACCTGCTCGACGACCTCCTCGACGACGCCACGGCGCTGCTCGTCGGGGAGGCCGACGGGCTCACCGAGAGCGCGTACGAACGGCTGAGGGCGTACCGGCCGAGCTTCGTGGAGCTGTGCGTCCGGCTGGCCGAGTCCGGTCTGCCCGCCACCGTCCAGCACGACGACCTGCACGACGGGAACGTCTTCGCCACCGCGACCGGGTACCGCTTCTTCGACTGGGGCGACGCCTCCGTCGCCCACCCGTTCGGCACCCTGCTGGTCACCCTCCGCTCGGTGGCGTACGCCTTCGACCTGCCGCCCGGCGATCCGGCGCTGCTCCGGCTCCGGGACGCGTACCTGGAGCCCTGGACCGTTCGTCACGACCGGCGTGACCTGCGGGCGGCGGTCGCCCCGGCGATGACAGTGACGAAGGTCAGCCGGGCGCTGTCCTGGCGTCGGGCGGTGGACACCGGCGATCCGGCCCGGGACGGCTACGTCGCTGCGGTCCCCGGTTGGCTGACCGAGCTGTTCGAGCCGGATCCGGTCTGACCCGCTGTCCCGGCGGCAGCGGGGGTTGTCCGACTGCGGTCTGAGGCGGGATCCGACCGGCCCGTCGGGAAGTCCGGTCGGCGCGCCCGGGAACCGCGATCCGCGCCGCGTGGCGTGGAAGTTCCGCAGAATCTTGGCGTGTCCCACGTCACATTTACGACACCGTCGTTGGTACCAGCATGGACGTCTTCTCCCGTACGTTCCTGCCGGCCGCCGCCGAGGCGGGCCTGGCGGTGCAGACCGTCAGCCGGCACATGCCGATCTTTCGCCGGTGCGTGGGCTCCGGCGACGCCACCGTCATGGTGGCCCGGTGCAGTCGACCCGACCGGCCGATGGCCGGCGAGTACCTGCTCCTGTTGACCCATCGCCGCCTGGTGGTCACCCGGCAGACCCGGGTCCTGCACCGGCTTCGCCTGCACCTCAACAGCGAGCTGCGGGAACTGAGCCACGTGACCTGGCACCCCGACCCGCGTACCCCCGCGCTGGAACTGGCCGCCACCGCGATCGACGGGGTACGCGAACGGTTCGTCATCCGGGCCCACCACGCCAAGCAGGTGTGGCACCTTGACGCCCTGCTCGGGCAGGCGTTCCGACTCCGCCCGCCGGGCACCCCGGCCCGCCCGCCGGTGACCGCCGCCCCGGACCAGCTCTTCCGGCCCGACGGCCCGGCCCGGGACCGACGCCAGCCGTTCGCCGCCCAGGTGACGGCCGGATCCGTCGCGCTCGGCGGCTGAGTCACCCCGGCCCGGCTCCTTGCCGAACCCGAACACCCATCGACCCCCGGCGCGGCCGGTGGTCGGTCATCATGAGCCGGTGAGCGTCGACACCGCAGGGCGTGGGCTCGTCCTCCTGGTCGAGGACGAGCCCCCCATCGCCGACCTGGTGCGGCTCTACCTGACCCGGGACGGGTTCGGCGTCCACCTGGAACGCGACGGCGACGCGGGCCTGTTCGCCGCCCGACGGCTGCGCCCGGTCGCCTGCGTGCTGGACATCGCCCTGCCCGGCCTGCCCGGCACCGAGGTCTGCCGCCGGTTGCGGGCCGACGGGGACTGGACCCCAGTCGTCTTCCTCACCGCCCGCGACGACGAGGTGGACCGGATCGTCGGCCTGGAGTTGGGCGCCGACGACTACGTGACGAAGCCGTTCAGCCCCCGGGAACTCGTCGCCCGGCTCCGGGCCGTGCTGCGGCGGACCGCCGGGGTGCCCGACCCGACCGGGAAGTCCCGGGTGGTCGGCGCGGTCCGGCTCGACCCGGCCCGCCGGACCGTGACCGCCGCCGGGCACCCGGTGCAGCTCACCTCCACCGAGTTCGACCTGCTCGCCCACCTGATGGCCCGACCCGGCCGGGTGTTCACCAGGGAGGAACTGCTCGCCGCGGTCTGGGGGTACGCCGCGCACGCCGGCACCCGGACCGTCGACGTGCACGTCGCCCAGGTACGCGCCAAACTCGCCCCGGTCACGGTGATCCGGACCCACCGGGGCGTCGGGTACGCCGCCGATGGCTGATCCGTCCCCGCCGGTCGACGGCCCCCGACCCCGGGGCCGGTTCGCCAGTACGCTGACCGCCCGCGCGATCCTGGTGACCTGCGCGGTGGCCCTGGTGTCGGTGGTGGTGACGGTCCTGGTAGCGGTTCCCCTGGCGGTCCGCAGCGCGGAGCGGCGGGACCGGGAGGCCCTCGCCGACCAGGCCCGACTCGTCGCCGACGTGCTGCGCGCCGAGCCCGACCGGGTCCGTACCGCCGCCGGGGATCCGCTGCTGGCCCGCCTCACCGACCGGGACGTCACGGTCCACGTCCTGCCCTCCGGTACGACCGACCGGTCCGGGCTGCCCCGGCAGGTGGTCAACCGGCTCGCCGAGGGCCGGGACGTCTCCGGTCGACGGCTCGTCGACGGCCGCCGCGCCCTCGTCGAAGGACGGACCCTGCCCGGTGGCGACGCTGTGGTGCTGACCCGACCGACGAGCCCCGGACTGTGGCGTCGGGTGGCGGGGGGCCTCTGGCTGCCCCTGGTGGCCGGGCTCGCCGCCGGGGCGGTGGCCGGGTCGTTGCTCGCCCGTCGGTTGGCCCGGCCGATCCGGGGCGCGGCCGACGCGGCCAACCGGCTGCGGGCCGGACAGCGGGGGGTCAGGTTGCCGGTGCACCCGCCCGACGAGGTCGCCGACCTGGCGTACGCCCTCAACGGGCTGGCCACGGCACTGGCCGTCAGCGAGGGACGGCAGCGGGAGTTCCTGCTCTCGGTCTCCCACGAGCTGCGGACCCCGTTGACGACACTGCGCGGGTACGCCGAGGCGCTCGCCGACGGTGTGGTCGACGCCGACGACGCGGCCCGGGTCGGGCGGACCATGCTGGCCGAGGCCGAACACCTGGACCGGTTGGTCGCCGACCTGTTGGCGTTGGCCCGGCTGGAGGCAGTCGACTTTCCCCTGGAACCGGTGCCGGTGGACCTGTCCCGGCTGGTCGGTGACGTCGGCGAACGATGGGCGGACCGGTGCGCGACCCTCGGGGTGCCGTTACGGGTGGAGGTGCCCGACCATCCAATCCGGGCGTACACCGATCCGGGGCGGATCCGGCAGGTGGTCGACGGGCTGTTGGAGAACGCCCTGCGGGTGGTGCCGCCCGGCGCGCCGGTCGTGGTCGCGGTCCGGGCCGGCGGGCCGGGTCCGGCCGACGGCGGCCTCGTCGAGGTACGCGACGCAGGCCCCGGCCTCACCGACGACGACCTGGCGGTGGCCTTCGAGCGCGGGGTCCTGCACCGGCGTTACCTGGGTGTCCGCAAGGTCGGCAGCGGGCTGGGTCTGGCCCTGGCCGCCGGACTGGCCCGCCGCCTCGGCGGCGACGTCACCGCCGGGCACGCCCCCGAGGGGGGCGCCGCCTTCACCGTCACGGTACGAGGAGAACCCGTCGACCCGGCCCAGACAGCGACCCCGGTCGACACCTCGGCCCCCGCCGACACCTCGGCCCCCGCCGACACCTCGGCCCCCGCTGGGACGTCGGCCCGGCCGGGACGGGTGCCCGGTCAGTCCGGTCAGCCCGGCGGGCGCAGGGCGTAGCCGACGTGGTCGCGGAACTCCAGTCGCCACCCGTCGGGGACCAGGTCGGCGCAGACAGTACGGGAGCCGGTGCAGACGATCGCGTCGACCGAGGTGGGGTCGGCAGGTGGTCGGTCGGGCAGCACCGACTGCAACGCGACCAGCTCCGGGGCCTGCCCGTCGGCGTCGCGCAGCAGCAGCCACCAGGGGTACTCCCAGTTGTCGTTCTGCTGCACCAGCCCGACCCGACCGGCCCCGTGCTCGCGTACCGCCGACGCGGCCCACTGGAACTCCGCTGTCCACTGGGGGCGGCGCAGGAACCTGGTGTCCCACTCGGAGGTGGTGAAGACCGATCCGTCCCCCACCAGTCGTCGGGGGAAGCCGTACGACACGGCGAGGACACCGGCCAGGGCCGAGGTGGCCAGCACCGTGACCACCAGCCCGGTCGCCACCGACCGTCGGCCGTCGCCGGACCTGTTGCGCAGGAGGGTGTCCAGCCAGAGACCGGCCAGCGGTACACCGATGGTCAGGGCGTACACCAGCAGCCGGTTCCCCCACGGCTGCCACTTGATCATCGAGGTGTGCAGCAGGAGGGTGATCCCGATCGCCACCGCGTACGCCCGTACCGCCGGTGGCATGGCCGGGGCCACCCGCACCGGTCGGGCCACCGCGAGCACCAGGGCGATCAGGACCGCCATCCCGGCGAGCGGGAACGCCACCCGGTCCTCGTCCGGATACCAGGACGGTTCGGGGAACATCTCCCGGCCGAAAGTGATCTCCCGGTCCTGCGGGTCGACAGCGATCGCCTCCGCGAGGGCGACGATGGCGGCGGCCGAGCCCCGCCGCAGCGGCTCCAACGGGGTGTCCAGCGCGGTGTGCCCGATCCGCAGTGCGTTGACCAGGATCGCCGGCGGGTCGTGCCGCTCCATCGGGATCGATTCGCGCAGCCGGGGCGGCCCGAGCGGATGCCCGAACTCGGCTGTCACCCGCACCAGGAACGGCCCGACGACGAGGGCGGCGACGGTCAGGATCGCCACCGACCCGAGCACCGTCGTCGCGTACCCCCGGCCTCGTCGGTCGGCCCTGCCGGCGTACGCCAGGCGCAGTTGGGCCAGGCCCCAGAGCACCAGCAGCGGTCCCACCCCGATCAGGCCGCTGGTCTTCGTCACCGCCGTCAGCCCGGTGGCCGCCCCGAGGGCGAGGACGGTGGCCGGTCCGCTGCGGCGGTGCAGCCCGTCGAGGACGAGGGTGGCCGCGCAGGCGACCCAGGCGGCGCAGACCAGGTCGGTCTGGGTGCTGGTCGCCTGAAGGGCGATCATCGGCGTGGTGGCCAGCAGGAACGCGGTGATGAGCTGGGCCCGCCGCCCCCCGCCCAACTGGGCGGCGATCCGGGTGACCACGACGACGGCGAGCACCCCGGCGGCCCACTGGACGAGGTTGTGCAACCCGTCGGAGCCGGTGAACAGCCGCAGGTGCAGCAGCAGGTACTCGGCTCCCGGCGGGATCGTCACCTGCCGGTGGATGGCCGTCGCCCAGAACTCCAGGTCACCCTGCTGCACCCAGTGCTCCACCTTGGGCAGGTGGTAGGTCTGGGAGTCGAAGTTGTTCGGTTCGGCGAGCAGGGCGACGACCAGTTCGACAAGGATCAGCCCGGCGACGGTGCCGAGGAGCAGGCGTTCACCCCGACCGGCAGTACCCCAGCGTTCCCGTACGTCGCTCCAGGTCGGACGGACCGGGTCACGACGGTGCCGCAGCCAGGCCGCTGCCCCGGCGGCGGCGAGGGCGACCACCCAGGCCAACGCGAACGCCGGTGCGGTCAGGCCGCCGACCGCGCCGAGCAGCTCCACCACCCCGACGGCGTACGCTCCGGTGAGCAGCGCCGCGCGCACCACGGCCAGCCGGAGCGGAGCCACCGGTGTCGTGCCGAACGGGCGCAGCGCGTAGGTGAGGGCGGCCACCGTGGCGACCGGCAGGATGACGAGCAGGAAGCCGGCGGACATGGCGGGAAGTAAACACCATCACGTTCGGGGCGCTGCGCCGACCGTTGGCGATGGCAACCGTCTCCGCCGGGGGTACCAGGCTAGGCTAGGTCGGATTTACTGTCGCCACCGTGGAGAACCTCGTGAAGCTCTCGATCCTCATGCCGGTCTACAACGAGGAGGACCGCATAGCCGACGCCCTCAAGCAGGCGTTGGCGGTGGACTACCCGTGTGAGATCGAGCTGCTGGTGGTCGACGACGGCAGCCGCGACGGCACGGGCGAGATCCTCGGGCGGGCCGACGACTCCCGGCTCCGGGTGATCACCCACCCCCGCAACCGGGGCAAGGGCGCGGCGATCCGGACCGCCGTCGACAACGCCGACGGCGAGTACATGGTCATCCTCGACGCCGACCTGGAGTACGACCCGCAGGACATCCCGAAGCTCCTCGACCCGGTCCTCGACGGCCGGGCCGACGTCGTCTACGGCAACCGGACCTTCGGCAGCCACAGCGCCTACAGCTTCTGGTACGTGATGGGCAACAAGGGCGTCACGATGGCGGCGAACGTCCTGTTCAACTCCTACATCAGCGACCTGGAGACCTGCTTCAAGCTGATGCCGGTGGCCCTCTACCGTTCCCTCGACATCAGATCCCAGGGGTTCGGGATGGAGGCCGAGGTGACAGGCAAGCTGCTGCGTCGCCGGATCCGCCCGTTCGAGGTCCCGATCAGCTACCGGGCGCGGGGCCGCGAGGAGGGCAAGAAGATCACCTGGAAGGACGGCGTCGAGGCGATCTGGATCCTCGGCCGGGAGCGGACCCGCCGCAAGTCCGACGGCCCTCCCCGCTGACCCCACGTCACCGGGCCGCCCGCTCCGGCTGAGCGGGCCGGGCCTCGGTGATCTGAATCCCGGCGGCGGGCCGCCCTCCGGCGGTGCCGCTGCCGAACCCGGCGGCGGGCCGGGCTCCGGCCACCCGAGGTCACCCCACCGGATCGACGGTGAGCAGGACCTTGCCCAGGTGGTCACTCGCCTCGACCAGCCGGTGCGCCTGCGCCGCGTCCGCCATCGGCACCCGCCGGTCCACCACCGGCCGGATCCGCCCCGCCTCGACCAGCGGCCACACCTCGCCCCGGACCCCCGCGACGATGGCGGCCTTCTCCGACACCGGGCGGGACCGCAGGGCGGTGGCTGTCACCGAGGCGCGTTTGGCCAGCAGCGCCCCCAGATCCAGTTCGCCCCTCCGACCACCCTGCATGCCGATCACCACCAGCCGACCCCCGGTGGCCAGCGCCGACACGTTCCGTCCCAGGTAGGCCGCGCCCATGATGTCCAGGATCACGTCCGCGCCCCGCCCCCCGGTGACCCGGCGTACCTCCTCGACGAAGTCCTGCTCCCGGTAGTCGACGAGGTGCGCGGCCCCCAACTCCCGCAACCGGTCGTGCTTGGCCGACCGGGCGGTCGCCACCACCGTCGCCCCGAGGGCCGCCCCCAACTGGATCGCGAAGGTGCCGATCCCGCTGCCACCCCCGTGCACCAGCAGGGTCTCCCCCTCCGCCAACCCCGCCACCTGGACCACGTTCGACCAGACGGTGCAGGCCACCTCCGGCAGGGCCGCCGCGTCGACCGGGTCGACCCCCGCCGGAACCGGCAGGAGCTGCCCGGCCGGGACGACCACCCGTTCGGCGTACCCGCCACCGGCCAGCAGGGCACAGACCTCCTGCCCGACCGCCCACCCGGTCACCTCCGGCCCGACCTCGGCCACCACCCCGGAACACTCCAACCCGGGGTACGCCGACGCACCCGGCGGGGGCGGATAGTGCCCCTGCCGTTGCAGCAGGTCAGCCCGGTTGACAGCGCTGGCCCGGACGGACACGAGCACCTCACCGGGGCCGGGCTCCGGGTCGGGGACCTCCGCCCAGACGAGTGCCTCGGGGCCACCGGGTTCCGGAATCGTGACAGCACGCATCCCCCAGTCTTACCCGATCCACCCCACCCGCCACCCCGTGCTCCTCACACCTGCGGTCTCCTCATGATCATTGGCGGTTCAGCGACCCCTTCCCCGGCGCGTCGAGTCGCAAAACCGCCAACGATCATGGTCGGCCTGCGGTGCCCGTGCGGGCTTCTGGCACACTGGTCGGCGGTCGCGTCCTACGGGGCGCGGGCCGGGAGGGTTCGCCTAGTGGCCGATGGCGCTGGTCTTGAAAACCGGTAAGGGAGCAATCTCTTCGTGGGTTCGAATCCCACACCCTCCGCCCCAACCGGATCTCCTCAGACCAACGGCGCGTACCACTGTGCTCCGGTCACCCGGACCCGCCTGTTCTGCTGGCGGTTCCACTCCACCCGCATCCCGTTCCTGGTGAGCACCGGGAACACGAGGTCGTCGAGCAGCCGTTCCAGGTCGGCCTGGTAGCGGGCCTGCTGTTCGGATTCGGGGAGGGCAACGTAGGCGGCCTCGTCGAAGTCGGCCGGGGCGAATGCACCGTAGCCGAGGTAGACCTCGCCGTCCTCGCTCGTGAGCAGCGCTTCGGTGTCCTGCTGGTGGAACCAGACGTATCCGTGCCAGTGCCGGGAATCGTCGCGCTCGTCGTGGATCTCGGTGTCCGCACAGGTGCCGCAGCAGGTGAAGTTCTCCCTGGCCACCACGCCGAGTTCGGTGAGTTCGGCGAAGGCCCGGTCCAGGTTGCCCCGGACCTCGCCCCACTGCTGTTGCTGGTCCCGGCGGGCTGCCAGCGCCTTCTCGTACGCCGCACGCAGGTCCTCGTCGGTGGCGCCGTGGCGGTACTCGTCCCCGTCGAGGTAGTCGACGAACTCGTCGGGGTCGTCCTCGCCGCGTACCACCCACTCCCAGATCTCGTCCTCGATCCGGGTACGGCCCGGCTCGGCGATCCGCTCGTCCAGGACCCTGAGCCCCTCGGGGCGATCGTTGTAGATCCACTCAGTCACGGCGCCGATCCTCACACGCACCTGTGACACCCGCCGGGGACGAGAGGCCGACTTCGACGTCGAGGGCGGCCACCACGTCGTGGCCCGTTCGACGAGTCGACGGGCGAGGGCCGGTGGATACATCTCGTCGGACAGTAGGCCGGTCATGCGCTGCGCCGCCGCAACAGGCGCTGCTCGGCGTTCCAGAGCTGCTCCTCGCGCTCGACGGGGTATGAAGGTGCGCAGACGACATCCGCACACCGGAAGGACCCGTTTCGATGAGCCTGGAACGACCGATCGCCCCGGACCCGTACGAGCTGCTGCCGATCGTCCCGAGCTTCGAGCTGACCAGCGCGGACGTCCGCAACGGCGAGCCGTTGGACGGGGCGTACGCACACGGCAGCGCCGGGGGTGACAACGTCTCGCCGCAGCTGGCCTGGTCCGGGTTCCCCGACGAGACGAAGAGTTTCGTGGTCACCTGCTTCGACCCGGACGCCCCGACCGGGAGCGGCTTCTGGCACTGGGTGCTGGTGAACCTGCCGGCCTCGGTGACCGAGCTGCCGCGCGGGGTCGACGAGGCCGGGCTGGGTGGGGCGTTCAGTGTGCGCAACGACTACGGGGACTCCGGGTACGGCGGAGCCTCCCCGCCGCCCGGGGACCGGCCGCACCGGTACGTCTTCGCCGTGCACGCGGTGGACGTGGAGAAGCTGGACCTCGGGCCGGACGTCTCGTGTGCGTACGTCGGGTTCAACCTGGCCTTCCACACCCTGGCCCGAGCGGTGATCCGCCCGACGTTCCAGGTCAAGGAGTAGGCCGGGCGCGGTCGGTGACCGCGCCACGCGTGGTTGTGGTGGCCTGCGCCGACGGGTGGAGGCCACCACAACCTGTGCGCGGCCCACTGGTACGTGGGCGCGGGCGACAGGCGGGGTGGTCGGTGTGGTGGGTGGAGGGAAGGGGCACCCTCAGCCGGGGACGCGGGCCACCGCGAAGACGGACTGGCCGAACGGGGGGCGGACGACCTGTTCGGCGCCCTTGGTGGCGGGCAGGACCAGGGTGTCGTAGACCTTCACCATCGGGCCCTCCTTCGGCATCAGCCGGAAGACCTTGGTGGCCATGAAGTAGCCGATCAGGCCGAGGGCGTTGGCGTAGTGGATCCGCTCGACCCGCAGGCCCGCCTGGGTCATCGCCGCGCCCAGGGTCTTCTTGGTGTAGCGCCGGACGTGTCCGGTGGCGACGTCGGCCGGGCTCATCGCGAACATGAACGCCGGAACGATGATGATCACGGCGCCGCCGGGTCGGACCAGGTCCTTCATGCTGCTCAGCGCGCCGACGTGGTCCTCGATGTGCTCCAGGACGTTGTACGACACGGCGGCGCTGTATCCGCCGTCCTCGGAGTGCGGCAGCAGCATCTGCCGTACCTCGATGTTGGGGTGGTCGGCGAGCCGGTCCTTCAGGGAGACCAGCCGGTCGGGGTCGGCCTCGGTGGCCGTGAACCGGGGGACGTGCGGTGCCCACTCCAGGGCGTAGTCGCCGAGGCCACTGCCGATCTCGATGGGATCGTCGCCCAGGTACGGCAGGGCCAGCTCGACGAACCATCTGCGGTGGTTGACCGCTGTGGCCAAGCCTTCGAGCACCTCTGACTGGATGCGCTGATCCCCAGTGATTTCTGCCATCGTCGTCGATTCCTCACGGTATGACTAGACCCGCGCCTGAACCGACAGAGTGAATCACCCGCCCAGAACGTGCCGGAACCGGGGGACCAGGATGGCCGAATCGTGGGTCGGGGGGCGGCGCGAGATCGGCGGTCAGCGAACCCCGCACATATTACGCCAGTGCCTCGAACCCCGCACGGCGCCCGGAGCGCTAACTACACTATGAATTGTCATGACTACTCATCAAATAGGATGAAATGCCGCTTCTGGGAACGGGAGTGACCGGGGTTGACCAGGTGTTCTATCTCGCACCGGCGGTCACGGAGCGGCGGTCAGGAGCGGACGCAGCAGCCCTGGCAGACCTTCGGCCTCGGCAGGGTGAACGCCAGGCAGCAGGTGCGGCGTTGCACAGTCGGCCGACCGGAGGCGTCGGGCACCACCTCGACGAGGTCGGCCAGGTCGAGGGCGTCCAGCAGGGTGTCGACGCTGCGCGTCGTGGGCCCGGGTAGCGCGTCGGCGGCCTGGAGCAGCGCGTGGGCCGTGCTGGAGGCGACCGATCCGAGCAGGGTACGGGTGCCGACCCGGGCCTCCCGCTGGAAGGCGGTGATCATCGGGTGGAAGTGGGCGTCCAGGAGGGTGGAGCGCAGGACGGCCAGGAGTTCGGACTCGTCGGCGACCACCCGGGTCCCGGGCAGCCCGGCCAGCGGGTCGGTGGGCAGCACCGCGACGGGGGTCGAGGCGCGCAGGCCCAGCGTGACCAGCGGGCGGGGGTCGGCGAAGGTGATCAGCACGTCGGCCGGGTCGAGCAGCGGGACCCGCCGGGCGGCGGCCCAGCCGAGGATCGCGGGCAGCGCCGCGTAGTAGCTGTACGACTTCCAGGCCAGTGCGGCGCAGGCGTGCGGGGTGCCGCCCCAGCGGTGGGCCGCCTCGGCGAGCACCCGTGGCAGGTGGGTCCCGTCGATCAGGGTGGAGGCCGGTTCCCAACCGAACTCGTCGGTCACCAGCAGGCCGGGGGTGAGCCCGGGCAGGTCGTCGGTGCCGAACATGGCGCGCAGGGTGGCGGTGACCGGGGCCAGCGCCTCGCCGACGGTGAGCTGCGGGTGGTCAGTTCCCGGCTTCGGTAGTACCGATGTCACCGGAATCACCCCCTTCGTCACCGTTTGGCCGTCTCAGCTAAGGCAAGCCTAACCAACCTTTCGGCCGAGCGGAAGGGTTTGTCGAAGTTGGTGCCCGCGATCGGGATTCCCGGGTGATGTCAAGTCAAAAGTCGAGAAGACGTCACTTTCTTCGGTCGACGGACACCGAACGTGAGACTTGTACTACCCAGCCCTGAGGAAGCTGATGACGACATCCCCGCTCGACCGGGCCGCCGACTCCTTCGCGGCCGAGCTCGCCCGCCACCGCACCGGGCGGGGGCTGTCCAAGAAACAGCTCGCCACCATGATGGGGTTCGACCCGTCGTACGTCAGCCACGTCGAGGGACGCCGACACCGGCCGACCGAGGACTTCGCCCGCCGGGCCGAGGCCGTCCTCGAAGCCAGCGGCGCCATCTGGCAGCGATACCGCGAGTACGACGACCTCCGACACGCCCGGTCCCTCCCCGCCCACCGGGAACCGCCCCACCCCGGCCAGTGGATGCCACCGGGAACCGGCCTCATCGTCGAACGCGAACACGCCACCCTCACCCACACCGGTGACGACTACCACTGCGTCATCCGGCGGGAGCTGTACAACGCCGGCACCGAACCGGTCACCCGCTACCTCGCCCGGGTCGCCGTCGACCGCTACCCCAACGACCCGGGCCGCTCCAACAGGCACCACCGGGAACACCCCCTCACCTTCGCCGAACTGCAACTGAGCGCCCTGCGCGACGACGCCGGCGAGCAGGAGCCGATGCACTGGCGGGCCAAACACGACAGGGACGCCTTCAAGGAGATCTGGCTGCTCTTCGAGAACGCCGACAGGCGTTTCCCGCTCTACCCGGGTCACCGGGCCACCATCGAGTACTCGTACCGGGTGGGCCGGGACAAGTGGGGCACCTGGTTCCAGCGGGCCGTACGCCTGCCCACCCGGCACCTGGCCGTCCGCCTGGACCTCCCCGCCGACCTCGACCCGCAGGTGTGGGGGGCGGAGACGTCGCTCTCCTCCGAGGAGGGGCCACTGCGTACCCCCGTCGCCCGACAGGACGTCGACGGGCGGGCGGTCTTCGACTGGAAGACCGAGGACCCGCCGCTCAACGCGCGCTACCGGATGCAGTGGCGGTTCCGGTCCCAGCCCGACACCGAGTCGGAGCACCCCGAGACCCCCACCCGGGTACGCGCCAGCGACCGGATGCGGGAGTTCGGCATCGTCCAACGCGGTGCCGACCTGCTACGACAGCCCAGCCGCCAGTTCGACCTGCCCCGACAGGAGCCCGCCGCCCGGGAGACCGTCGACCGGCTGAACACCGCCCTGGCCCGGCTCGACGAACTGCACCCGTTCCGCAAGGGGGTCGGCATCGCGGCCCCGCAGCTCGGCATCGACTGGGCGGCGGCAGTGGTCCGCCCCCCGGACCGCCCCGCCGAACCCGTCGTCCTGCTCAACCCCCGGGTCGTCGACGCCGCCCCCGACACCGACGAGCAGTACGAAGGGTGCCTCTCCTTCTTCGACCACCGGGGACTGGTGCCCCGGCCGCTGCGGCTCGACGTCGAACACGCCCGCTGGGACGGCAGCCGGATCATCACCTCGTTCGAGTTCGGCATGGCCCGCCTGGTGGCGCACGAGGTCGACCACCTGGAAGGGCGGCTCTACGTCGACCGGATGACCCCCGGGGTGCCACTGGTCCCGGTCGAGGAGTACCGCGAGACCGGCCAACCCTGGCGGTACTGACCCCTGAACCAGGCTCGGCCCAGGTCGCGTCCCGACAGTGGGACGACAGGACCGGACCGCGTGACGACAGGCGGGACGGGGGCCGGGTCGCGTGCCCCAGGGGGCAGGGGCACGCGACCCCGCGAGGGCGGCGGCCACAAAAACAAAACGTTCCCCAACGATGAGGAACGTTTTTGGGGCGGGGGGGCCGCGAGAAGAGGCAGCCGCCC